>NZ_JAGTPI010000109.1:0-7936 GCF_021147825.1 Pseudomonas quasicaspiana | reverse complement strand
ATATTGCCTGTACTGGAGCTATCGCGAGCAAGCTCACTCCTACAGTAAAAAGCATTCCAAATCAGATAGTTATATTTTGTTTGATAGGAGCTGGGCTTGGTCTGGGAGGCATTCCGACGATAAACAATAACGCGGTGTGTCGCCTGACTGCGTCTCATGCATCGCGGCATTCCGACGATTCAGGCACCCGGGTTTATAAGGTATACCGCGCACCTCCTAAACCTTAAATCCCTTCCACGATCACAATCTCCGCCCTCGCCGCCCCCGCGCGGTAGCTCATCGCGTCCTGATATTCAGGGCTGTTGTAGCAAGCGACGGCCTGATCGTAGGAATCGAATTCGATGATCACGGTGCGTTGCGGTGTGGCTTTGCCTTCTACCGCCTCAGAGCGACCGCCCCGTGCGAGAAATCTCCCGCCGTAGAGCTTGAACGCCGCCGGGCCCCGTTGCGTGTACTGGGTGTATTGCTGTGGATCATTCACATCGACTTGCGCAATCCAGTAAGCCTTCATCCGAACCCTCCTGAAAAATATCTGTTCTTTACCCGGACAAACTGTCTTATGGTATACCAAAAGTCAATCAACTCATGACAGCAGGAGTCAGGTATGCCGTTCAACAGCATCGAAGAAATCATCGAGGATTATCGCCAAGGCAAGATGGTCCTGCTGGTCGATGACGAAGACCGCGAGAACGAAGGTGACCTGTTGTTGGCGGCCGACTGCTGCGACGCTCAGGCCATCAGCTTCATGGCCCGCGAGGCACGCGGCCTGATCTGCCTGACGCTGACCGATGAGCACTGCCAGCGCCTGGGTCTGGAGCAGATGGTTCCCAGCAATGGCAGCGTATTCGCCACCGCGTTCACGGTTTCCATCGAGGCGGCCGAGGGCGTCAGCACCGGTATTTCTGCGGCCGACCGGGCGCGCACTGTCGCGGCAGCCGTCGCCCGCGACGCAAGACCGGAAGACCTGGTGCAGCCGGGGCATATTTTCCCGTTGCGCGCCCGGGAAGGCGGCGTTCTCACCCGCGCCGGGCACACTGAAGCCGGTTGCGACCTGGCACGTCTGGCCGGTTTCACCCCCGCGTCGGTCATCGTCGAAGTGATGAATGACGACGGCACCATGGCCCGCCGCCCGGACCTGGAAACCTTCGCCACAAAACACGGCATCAAGATCGGCACCATTGCCGACCTGATTCACTACCGCTTGAGCACCGAGCACACCGTCGCCCGCATCGGTGAGCGCGAGCTCTCCACAGTGCATGGGACGTTCCGCCTGATCAGCTATGAGGACCGCATCGAAGGCGGCGTCCACATGGCAATGATCATGGGCGACATCAAGCGCGACGAACCAACGCTGGTGCGCGTGCATGTCATCGATTCATTGCGGGATCTGGTCGGCGCGCATTACAACGGCCCCAGTAACTGGACCCTCTGGGCAGCCCTGCAGAAAGTCGCCGAGGCTGGCAGCGGGGTTGTCGTGGTGCTGGCCAATCACGAGTCATCCCAGGCACTGCTCGAACGTATTCCACAACTGACCCAGCCACCGCGTCAGTTCAGCCGTTCGCAGTCGCGCATCTATTCGGAAGTCGGTACCGGGGCACAGATCCTGCAGGATATCGGCGTCGGCAAACTGCGCCACATGGGCGCCCCACTCAAGTACGCAGGGCTGACTGGATACGATCTGGAGGTCGTCGAAAACATCCCGTTTTCGGGCTGACAGACACATTAAAAACACCTGTTTTCGGTGTTTTTTCACCGATAAAAACGCTTTTCAGATTGCGTACCCGAAGCGTAAACCTGTTTTAAAAATAAACGTTTAGCCCCCGTAATTATTGGGTTTTAATCTCATTAAACTCAAATTGACGCTTCGTCGGAGAAGCGAAGCTCTTGCAGAAAGTTTGGAATACCATAATATGATATTCCGTAGGCCGATCAATCGTCAGGTGCGCCCGGAAAGGGACAGCACAAATAACAGCATCTGACTCGGTCGCACTGTTTCAAAAGGCCCCAATGGACCTACTGCTCCCGATAAGCGGGCAAGCAACAGCCCGCTCAAAAACACAACAAATGAGGGCGTACACATGGTGTTGAGTAAACGTGCAATTGCAGTGCTGACTGCAGGCGTCCTGTCCCTGTCGGGTGCTGCGGCATTGGCGGCAGAGAGCGTCAACTTTGTCAGTTGGGGCGGTTCGACTCAGGATGCTCAGAAGCAGGCCTGGGCCAACCCCTTCAGCAAGTCCAGCGGCATCACCGTTGTTCAGGACGGGCCGACCGACTACGGCAAACTCAAGGCAATGGTTGAAAGCGGCAACGTCCAGTGGGACGTGGTCGACGTCGAAGCCGATTTCGCCTTGCGTGCTGCCAGCGAAGGCTTGCTGGAACCGCTGGATTTCAACGTCATCAAGAAAGACCGGATTGATCCGCGCTTCGTCTCTGAGCACGGTGCCGGTTCGTTCTTCTTCTCCTTCGTACTGGGTTACAACGAAAGCAAAACCGGTACCGGCGCCAAAGCACCGCAGGACTGGGCAGCACTGTTCGATACCAAGACCTACCCCGGCAAGCGCGCCCTGTACAAATGGCCAAGCCCAGGCGTGCTGGAACTCGCGCTGCTGGCCGATGGCGTCGCTGCTGACAAGCTCTACCCGCTGGACCTGGACCGCGCCTTCAAAAAGCTCGACAGCATCAAAAAAGACATTGTCTGGTGGGGCGGCGGTGCGCAGTCTCAACAACTGCTGGCATCGGGCGAAGTGTCCATGGGGCAATTCTGGAACGGCCGGGTGTTCGCCGTACAACAGGACGGTGCTCCAGTGGGCGTGAGCTGGAAACAGAACCTGGTCATGGCTGATTTCCTGGTAGTGCCCAAAGGCGCGAAAAACAAGGACGCCGCGATGAAGTTCATCGCCAACGCCACCGACGCCAAAGGCCAGGCCGACTTCGCCAACCTCAGCGCCTACGCACCGGTCAACCTGGACAGCGTGCAACGTCTGGATTCGACCCTGGCACCTAACATGCCGACCGCGCATGCCAAGGACCAAATCACTCTCGACTTCGCATACTGGGCCAAGAACGGTCCGGACATCGCGACACGGTGGAACGAATGGCTGGTCAAGTAAAAATGACAGCGGTTGTCCCCCGTCAATCCAGCCCGGCCGGTGGTGCTTCCAGCACCGCCGGTGCGGCATCGGCCCAGGCGGTGACGATGAATCGCTCGACACCCTTCTCACAGCGCTGGCGCGGCAGCCGCAATCTGCTTCCTGCGCTGATCTTTCTCGGTCTGTTTTTCTTCGCACCGCTGATCAGCCTGCTGTTGCGCGGAGTCCTGGAACCTACACCCGGGCTGGGCAATTACGAGCAACTGTTCGCCAACTCGGCGTATTCACGGGTCTTGTTCAACACCTTCTCGGTGGCCGGTCTGGTGACACTGTTCAGCCTGCTGCTGGGCTTTCCGCTGGCATGGGCAATCACCCTGGTGCCACGCGGCTGGGGCCGCTGGATGTTGAACATTGTCCTGCTGTCGATGTGGACCAGCCTGCTCGCCCGGACCTACTCCTGGCTGGTGCTGCTACAAGCTTCCGGGGTCATCAACAAAGCGCTGATGGGCATGGGACTGATCGATGAGCCACTGGAAATGGTCCACAACCTGACCGGCGTGGTGATCGGCATGACCTACATCATGATCCCGTTCATCGTTCTTCCTCTGCAGGCCACCATGCAAGCCATCGACCCGATGGTGCTGCAGGCGGGTTCGATCTGCGGTGCCAGTCCGTGGAGCAATTTCTTTCGAGTATTCCTGCCGCTGTGCCGACCGGGGCTGTTCTCCGGTGGCCTGATGGTATTTGTCATGTCGCTGGGGTACTACGTCACGCCTGCCTTGCTGGGTGGCGCGCAGAACATGATGCTGCCCGAGTTCATCGTGCAGCAGGTGCAATCGTTCCTTAACTGGGGTCTGGCCAGTGCCGCTGCGGCGTTGCTGATCGTGATCACACTGGTGCTGTTTTACTTCTACCTGAAGCTCCAGCCGGAATCCCCGGTCGGTGCCAGTGACGCGAGGTAATCCTTCATGCTCCTGACTCCCAATGCCATGAGCCCGCGGCTGCGCTACGGGCTCTACCTGACCACGGGCCTGATCGCGCTGTTTCTGTTGTTGCCGATCGTGTTCATCGTCCTGCTGTCGTTCGGCTCATCACAATGGCTGGTGTTCCCGCCGCCTGGCTGGACGTTCAAGTGGTACGGTCAATTCTTTTCCAACCCCGAGTGGCTGGACGCAGCAATGACCAGCCTAAAGGTCGCATTGCTGACTACGTTCTTTGCCGTCGCGCTGGGCCTGCCGACCGCGTTTGCTCTTGTGCGTGGACGCTTCCCCGGTCGGGACATGCTCTACGGCGTATTCACCCTGCCCATGATCGTGCCGCTGGTGATCATCGCCGTGGCGGTCTACGCGCTGTTTCTGAAACTGGGCTACACCGGCACGCTGTTTTCATTCGTGGTCAGTCACGTCATCGTCGCCCTGCCCTTCACCATCATTTCCATCATCAACTCGCTGAAACTGTTCGATCAGTCCATCGAAGATGCGGCAGTGATCTGCGGCGCATCGCGGTTACAGGCAGTGTTCAAGGTGACCTTCCCGGCGATCCGTCCCGGCATGATCGCCGGTGCCCTGTTCGCGTTTCTGGTCTCGTGGGACGAGGTCGTCCTGAGCGTGATGATGGCCAGCCCGACACTGCAAACCCTACCCGTCAAAATGTGGACCACCCTGCGCCAGGACCTGACCCCGGTGATCGCCGTCGCCTCGACGCTGCTGATTGGCCTGTCAGTCATGATCATGGTGATCGCAGCCACCCTGCGCCGACGCAACGAAGCGAGGAGTACCTCATGAGTGCCGTGATAAAAGAAGCCGGGCAACAGCCAAAGAAAAAGCTGGTCAGCCTGTGTAATCTGAACAAGCACTACGGCGACTTCGCGGCCGTGGACGACATTTCCCTGGATATACAGGACGGCGAATTCCTCACCTTCCTTGGCTCCAGCGGCTCTGGCAAAAGCACCACGCTGTCGATGCTTGCGGGGTTCGAGACGCCCAGTTCCGGCGAGATTCTGGTCAACGGTCAATCGCTGGTCAACGTGCCGCCGCACAAGCGCGATATCGGCATGGTCTTCCAGCGCTACTCGCTGTTCCCGCATCTATCGGTGCGCGACAACATTGCCTTCCCGCTGGCGATTCGCAAGCTGCCAGCAGCCGAACGCGAGAAGCGTGTCGATGCCATGCTCAAGCTGGTGCAACTGGAGGAGTTTGCCCACCGCCGCCCCTCGCAACTGTCTGGCGGTCAGCAGCAGCGCGTCGCCATCGCCCGCGCTTTGGTCTATGAACCCCGCATCCTGCTGATGGACGAACCCCTCGGCGCGCTGGACAAAAAACTTCGGGAAGACTTGCAGGACGAGCTGCGCCAGCTGCATCGCCGTCTGGGAATCACCATTGTCTACGTGACCCACGATCAGGAAGAAGCCATGCGCCTTTCCCAGCGCATCGCGATCTTCAGCCACGGCAAAATCGTCGGTCTGGGCACCGGTTACGACCTCTACCAGAATCCGCCCAATGCCTTTGTGGCGTCCTTTCTCGGTAACTCGAACTTCCTCAAGCTCAAGGCCCAGGGCAACGCAGTCGCCACCTTCGAAGGCCAGAGCCTGTCGATCCGCCTGACGCCCGGCTTGCAGGCAGGTCAGGAAGCGTTGCTGATGATCCGCCCGGAAAAAGCCCAGGCATTGAGCATCGAACAGGCCAGCCAGGAACCGCTGCCAAGCGGCTGGAACGAGGTCACGGCAAAGGTCGGCGAGGTGTTGTTTCTGGGTGAAAGCCAGACCTGCTCGGTCATGACCGCCGATGGCACCGCGATGACCGTCAAGGCGCTGTCCGCCACCGGCATGCCGATGCAACCCGGCGACACCGTTCGGGTGCGCTGGGCCACAGGCGATGCGTGCGTTTACACCGAGTGGACTGAAAGCGACCTCAACAAAGCGGCTGGCGCTCACTAGCCAGCCGTTGCGCAGCGTGCCGATGTCTGGCTGGCAGCGCCATCACTATCGAACTCGCCAGGTCGCAGACATGGGCCTGGAGCTGAACAATCCGAGGAACGCGTCATGAAGTTTTCATTATTCGTACACATGGAACGCTGGGATGAACAGGTCAGCCACCGTCAGTTGTTCGAGGACCTGACCGAGCTGACGCTGATGGCCGAAGCTGGCGGTTTCAGCACCGTCTGGATTGGCGAACACCACGCCATGGAATACACCATATCTCCCAGCCCGATGCCATTGCTGGCCTACCTGGCTGGCAAAACCACGACGATTCACCTGGGAGCAGGCACCATCATTGCGCCGTTCTGGCATCCGCTGCGGGTGGCCGGTGAATGTGCGCTGCTCGACGTGATCAGCAATGGGCGCATGGAAGTCGGCCTGGCACGTGGTGCCTATCAGGTGGAGTTTGATCGCATGGCAGGTGGCATGCCTGCTTCGTCAGGCGGCCTGGCGCTGCGTGAGATGGTCCCTGTGGTGCGCGCCCTTTGGCAAGGCGACTACGCCCATGACGGTGAAATCTGGAAATTCCCCACCTCGACCAGCGTCCCGAAACCGATCAAGACACCGCCGATGTGGATCGCCGCCCGCGACCCTGATTCCCACAACTTCGCGGTGGCCAACGGCTGCAACGTGATGGTCACGCCACTCATGAAAGGCGATGAGGAGGTCGTGGATCTCAAGAACAAGTTCGAAGCCGCACTGGCCAACAATCCGGACGTGCCACGCCCACAACTGATGGTGCTGCGTCACACCCACGTCCATGCGGAAGATGACCCCGACGGCTGGAAAGTCGGCGCTACGGCCATCTCGAAGTTCTATCGTACTTTTGACGCCTGGTTCGGCAACAAACAGACCCCGGTCAACGGCTTCCTCGCGCCAAGCCCGGAGGAAAAGTTCAAGGAACGTCCGGAGTTTGAACTGGACAACATCCGCAAGAACACCATGATCGGCACCCCTGAAGAAATCGTTACCCGCATCAAGCACTACCAGGAACTGGGCGTCGACGAATTCAGCTTCTGGTGCGACAACAGCCTGCCTCACGCCGAGAAGAAAAAGTCGCTGGAGTTGTTTATCAAGCAGGTGGTTCCGGCGTTCAAGTGAGTGTGTTGCTCCCCTTCCGGCAAACGGGTCTGGAGGGGGATTCTGTAGCGGCCGGGTATGTGGGAGCGGTGCTTGGTCTGGGCGGCATTTCGACATAAGAACACCGCGGTTTTACTGCAGACCGCGTCGCTCTTTCGCGGCATAGGTAACTACACAACTTTCATGCAGCAAGCTTGTGTACATATCCATTATCTTAGTCACGGCTGATATTGGTTGCGCCCTTACGGCGCCTCACTTTTGAGGCGCAAAAGTAAGCAAAACGCTCTTACCCCACCACTTGGTACCTCGCTGTCGCTCGGCATACCCGTAATCCGACATTGCTGCGTGGGGCCGCCGCCACCGGCCATCCATGGCCTGAGGCGGCTAAACCGGCATCCCTGCCGGTTTACCCCACGCAGCAATGTCGAATTCCGGCCGGCGTGGTTTAACGGGGCGCTTAAGATCAAAATCAAAATCAAAAGCAGAGCAGATCAAATCAGAGCGAAAACGGCAGGATCGCCTCGGACCGGTAGGAGCGAACTTGTTCGCGATACGTCCGCACAGCCACCACGGGCATTGTCTGACACACCGCTTCGCAGCCTTCGGCAGCTCCTACAGAATGTCGGCAAACCCAAGAAAACAGGTCGGCTGTCAGGCCGCCGCGCTTTTGATGTTGATCTGAGGCGCCCCGTTAAACCACGCTGGCCGAACGCAGATTCTGAACCGTGGGCAACCCGGCAGGACGCCGGGTTAGCCGCATTGGGCCATGGATGGCCCGTTGCGGCGGCCC
>NZ_JAGTPI010000108.1:0-7994 GCF_021147825.1 Pseudomonas quasicaspiana | reverse complement strand
TGAAGAGGCTTGATTTGGACGCTACGCCTGTTTGAATTGGAACGGGATTCACGGTAGGAGCGAATTTATTCGCGAAGGGGGCGGTACATCCGATAGAAACTCATCGTTTGGTACATCGCATTCGCGAATGAATTCGCTCCCACAGGTATCCGTTTGATGCGCGATTGAATTAAAAGGAACGGGCATGAAAGGCTTGCTACAACGCGTCAGTAGCGCACGAGTTGAAGTTGAAGGGCAGATTGTTGGCTCTATCAATCAGGGTTTGATGGTCCTTGTGGGCGTCGAGCCTCAAGACACGCAGGCCAGTGCCGACAAGCTGCTACATAAGCTGCTCAATTACCGGGTGTTCAGCGATGCTGACGGCAAGATGAATCTGTCGTTGCGCGATGTGGAAGGTGGTTTGCTGCTGGTACCTCAGTTCACCCTGGCAGCCGATACCAAAAGCGGCATGCGGCCGAGCTTCTCAAAAGCAGCCCCGCCGGCCCTTGGAGCGGAGTTGTTCGAGTATTTGTTGAACCAGGCTAAAAGCTCGCACGCGGTGGTCGAATCGGGCCAGTTTGGTGCAGATATGCAAGTCCATCTGGTAAATGATGGCCCTGTGACTTTTATGCTTGAGGGTTAAAAGACTAATCTGATGCATAACCCCGAAATTATTAGGCTCTAAAGCAATAAATACTTCATCGGACATGGTGCGTTGTGGCACGCGCTACTAGATAATCGCGCCGTCCGGGTATGTGTGTTTGTGGCACCGTTTGGCAAGGTCAGAGGCTGGTTCGACACCGTTTGGGGAATCATTAGGTTCTTTTGGAGTCGGAACAGTGCTCGCCAACCCGGCAATTGATAGCTGGCCGTTGGTTTCTTCATCTGTTTTCGGCGAGGGTTGCTCGTGATTGTTAGTCCCTGTAATGCGGTAAAGACACCTGGCAAGCGGTTGCGTAGCGCGCTATTGGCAAGTTCAGCCCTGATCTCACTGTTCAGCGCCACTCAACTGTGGGCGTTTAGTCTTGATGACGTAGCGAGCAGAGCGAAAGAACTGGCCGACAAGAAATACGAAGCCCCGCGCAGCAATCTGCCCGCCGAGTTCCGCGACATGAAGTTCGCGGACTACCAGAAAATCCGTTTCCGTGAGGATCGTGCCGAATGGGCTGGCGACAGAACGCCGTTCAAAGTCTCGTTCTATCACCAGGGTATGCACTTCGACACCCCGGTCAAAATCAACGAAGTCACTGCGACCACCGTTGAAGAGATCAAGTACGACGCCAGTCGTTTCGATTTTGGCGATGTGAAGTTCGATCCCAAGTCGACCGAGAATCTCGGCTATGCCGGTTTCCGCGTTTTGTACCCGATCAACAAAGATGACAAGCAAGACGAAATCATGACCATGCTGGGCGCGAGCTACTTCCGCGTCATCGGTAAAGGTCAGGTTTACGGCCTGTCTGCTCGTGGCATGGCGATCGATACCGCGATGCCTTCCGGCGAAGAGTTCCCGCGTTTCACCGAGTTCTGGATCGAGAAGCCAGCCACCGATGATAACCATCTGGTGATCTTCGCGCTGCTCGACTCCCCGCGCGCTACGGGTGCCTACAAGCTGACCCTGCGTCCGGGCACCAATACGCTGGTCGATGTCCAGTCGCGCATGTACCTGCGTGACAAGGTCTCCAAGCTGGGCGTTGCTCCGCTGACGAGCATGTACCTGTTTGGTGCCAACCAGCCTTCGCGCGTGCAGAACTATCGCCGCGAGCTGCATGACTCCAACGGTCTGTCGATTCAGGCAGCCAACGGCCAATGGCTGTGGCGTCCACTGACCAATCCTAAGCACTTGGCCGTCAGCAGCTTCTCGGTAGAGAACCCGCGCGGTTTTGGTCTGCTGCAACGTGGCCGCGACTTCGCTAACTACGAAGACCTGGACGACCGCTATGACAAGCGTCCGAGCGCATGGATCGAGCCTAAAGGTGATTGGGGCAAAGGCACCGTCGACCTGGTAGAAATTCCGACCGCCGATGAAACCAACGACAACATCGTTGCGTTCTGGAAGCCGGAAACCCTGCCAGCACCGGGCCAGCCTGTTGATTTCAACTATCGCATCCACTGGACCATGGACGAGAAAGCCATTCACTCGCCTGATCTGGGCTGGGTCAAGCAGACCCTGCGTTCCGCTGGTGACATCCGTCAGTCCAACCTGATTCGTCAGCTGGACGGCAGCGTCGCGTTCCAGGTCGACTTCGTGGGTCCGATCCTCGCGTCCATGCCTGAAGACAAGACCATTCGTAGCCAGGTGACCACTGACACCAATACCGAGCTGGTGGAAAACAACCTTCGCTACAACCCGGTGACCAAGGGCTATCGCCTGACGTTACGGGTCAAGGTCAAGGACACCAACAAGCCGATCGAGATGCAGGCTTACCTGCTGCGCGAGATCCCGGCCGAGCCAGGCAAGGAACCTGCGGTACTGGTTGCTGACAAGGCTCACATCGGTGACGAGAAGAAAGCTGCGCCTGCTAAAGAGGCTCCGAAGAAAGAAGCCGCTGCAGACGCCGCCAAGGATCCGAAAGCCGACGTAGCCAAGGCTGACGCAGCCAAGCCTGCTGATGCCAAAGCCGATGCAAGCAAGCCAGCGGACGCCGCCAAGCCAGCTGATGCTGCCAAGGCAGACGTAGCCAAGGCTGATGTCGCGAAAGACAAAGACGGTAAAGAGACCCCGCAGCCTGAAGCCGAAGCTGCACCCACCAATCCAGAACCGGCCAAGACGCTGCAAGTCATGACCGAGACCTGGAGCTACCAGTTGCCAGCCGATGAGTAATTCCGTACCGGTGCCAGTGTCACTCAGCGAGTACCTGGCACACCTCCCGATGAGCGATGAGCAGCGAGCCGAACTGGCTGGCTGCACCTCGTTCGCCGAGTTGCATGAGCGTTTGTCTGCTCAGCCAGTCACCGACTCTGCCGAAGCCGCTCAGGCTTCGGTGGGTCGCCGACTGACGCTGACTACCGCCGAGGCTTTGGAAGAGGCCGAGATGCTGACCCTCGACGCCAACGGTCGTGTGTGCCTCAAGGCCACACCGCCGATTCGTCGGACCAAAGTCGTGCCGGAGCCATGGCGTACCAATATTCTGGTGCGCATGTGGCGTCGCATGACCGGTCGCAGTAACCCGGTCGAGCCAAAGGTCGAGCGTGATCTGCCGAAGGCGCGCTGGCGTACAGTGGGTTCTATCCGCCGTTATATCCTGCTGATCCTGATGCTTGGCCAGACGATCGTTGCTGGCTGGTACATGAAAGGCATTCTGCCGTACCAAGGCTGGTCGCTGGTTTCGCTGGACGAAATCACTCACCAGACGTTTGTACAGACCATGTGGCAGGTGCTGCCGTATGCCTTGCAGACCAGCATCCTGCTGCTGTTCGGGATTCTGTTCTGTTGGGTATCAGCCGGTTTCTGGACCGCCTTGATGGGCTTTTTGGAGCTGCTGACCGGCCGCGACAAGTACCGCATCTCCGGTGCCAGTGCGGGTAATGAGCCGATTGAAAAGGGTGCTCGTACCGCGTTGGTCATGCCGATCTGCAACGAAGACGTGCCGCGTGTGTTTGCTGGTCTGCGAGCGACTTTCGAGTCGGTTGCAGCAACCGGTGACCTCGATCGCTTCGACTTCTTCGTGCTCAGCGACAGCAACGAGACTGACATCTGCGTGGCAGAGCAACAGGCCTGGCTGGACGTCTGCCGCGAGACCAAAGGTTTCGGCAAGATCTTCTATCGCCGTCGTCGCCGTCGCGTAAAACGCAAAAGCGGCAACCTCGACGACTTCTGCCGTCGCTGGGGCGGTGAATACCGTTACATGGTCGTGCTCGACGCTGACAGCGTCATGAGCGGTGAATGCCTGACCAGTCTGGTGCGCTTGATGGAAGCCACGCCGGACGCCGGTATCATCCAGACCGCGCCACGAGCGTCGGGCATGGACACTCTCTATGCGCGCATGCAGCAGTTTGCGACTCGCGTGTACGGTCCATTGTTCACGGCCGGTCTGCACTTCTGGCAGTTGGGTGAATCCCACTACTGGGGCCACAACGCGATCATCCGCATGAAGCCGTTTATCGAGCACTGCGCCCTCGCGCCGTTGCCAGGTAAAGGCGCTTTTGCCGGTGCGATCCTGTCTCACGACTTCGTTGAAGCCGCTTTGATGCGTCGTGCTGGTTGGGGCGTGTGGATTGCCTACGACCTGCCGGGCAGTTACGAAGAGCTCCCGCCAAACCTGCTGGACGAACTCAAGCGTGACCGTCGCTGGTGCCACGGCAACCTGATGAACTTCAGGCTGTTCCTGGTAAAAGGCATGCACCCGGTTCACCGTGCGGTGTTCCTGACGGGCGTTATGTCTTATCTGTCTGCGCCGTTGTGGTTCTTCTTCCTTGTGTTGTCCACAGCCTTGCTGGCGGTGAACACGCTGATGGAGCCGACTTACTTCCTTGAACCGCGTCAGCTCTATCCGCTGTGGCCACAATGGCACCCGGAAAAAGCCGTTGCGCTGTTCTCGACGACCATCGTGCTGTTGTTCCTGCCTAAACTGCTCAGCATCATTCTGATCTGGGCCAAAGGCGCAGTCGGTTACGGCGGCAAGATCAAAGTCACGCTGTCGATGCTGATGGAAATGCTGTTCTCGGTGCTGCTGGCTCCGGTGCGCATGCTGTTCCACACCCGTTTCGTACTGGCTGCCTTCCTGGGCTGGGCTGCGACCTGGAACTCGCCACAACGTGACGACGACTCCACGCCGTGGATCGAAGCGGTCAAGCGTCATGGTCCGCAAACCCTGTTGGGTGCGTGCTGGGCGCTGCTGGTCGCTTGGTTGAACCCAAGCTTCCTGTGGTGGCTGGCGCCAATCGTGGGTTCGTTGATGCTGTCGATTCCGGTCTCGGTGATTTCCAGCCGTACCGGTCTAGGCCTCAAGGCACGCGACGAGAAGTTCTTCCTGATTCCTGAAGAGCACACGCCGCCGCAAGAGCTGGTCTCGACCGATCTGTACACCCACGAGAACCGCTGGCACGCACTGAAGCAAGGCTTCATCCGCGCCGTGGTCGATCCGCAACAGAACGCGCTGGCCTGCGCCCTGGCGACCTCGCGTCACCGGATCGCCGAGCCTATCGAGTTTGTACGGATGGAACGTGTACGTCACGCGTTGGCAGTCGGGCCTGAGAAACTCAGCAATCAAGACCGCTTGATGCTGCTCAGCGACCCGGTTGCGTTGGGCCGTCTGCATGAGCAGGTCTGGACTGAAAACCACCCTGAATGGCTGGATGCATGGCGAGAGTCTGTCGCTGCCGATCCGCACGCACCACTGCTGCCTTTGCAGCCGGTAGTGCGCGCGTCTGAGCAGACGTTGGTTCACGCCTGATTCAAGGCGGTAAACAAAAACGGCGCCCCGCAAGGGCGCCGTTTTTTGTTGTGCTGAAATATACCTGTGGGAGCCGGGCTTGCCCGCGATAAAGCTGGACGCAATTCACTTTAGATCGCGTCCAGCCTTATCGCGGGCAAGCCCAGCTCCCACAGGAGTAATCCACATGCTCCTAATCAGCAATCCGGCTTGTCCGCCGTATAACGCCGCGCCGGGTTCACCGCTGCGCCGAACTCGCGCAAGGCCTTGGCACCGATCAACAGCGGATAATTGAAGTGGCTACGGTCTACCAGATTCACCTCGACCGTGCGTTTCACGTTACCCAGGCACAGCTCAAGGTCCACAACCGGGCGTTTGGTCGGGTCGAGGTCTTCGTCCTCGTCGTCGCCTTCTGCGCGGCTCTTGATTTTGCTGATCCGGGCAACCTTGTGTTCGTACACCTTGTTGCTGGCGTCTTTGGTCGCCAGACGGAAGCGCACCCAGTCATCGCCATCGCGCTTGAACAACTCGATATCCTTGGCCGACAGCGACGCGGTCAACGCGCCGGTATCCATCTTGGCTTTGAAGGTTTCACCGATTTCCGCGACCTTGATGTTTTCGTAGCGACCATACAGCGTCGGCTCGGCAGCCATGACAGGCAATGCCAACAGGGACAATAGCGCCAGAGTTGATTTCACTGGGTAGATACCTTTTTTGGGTTACGCGGTTCTGTAGGAGCTGCCGAAGGCTGCGAATTGGTCCATGAGGTAAATATTTTCGCAGCCTTCGGCAGCTCCTACAGGTCATTCATTCGCGATTTTAGACATCGCGATCACACATCGTTCGCAGGCCAGAGCTTACCCGTAACCTTGTGAAACATTTGTCCGCGACAAGCGGATTTGGCGCAGGCGCTGTTGCTCTTTATCATGGCGGCCCTTGTAGTCCTCCAGAGATCCGTATGCGTCGCCTGCTCACTGGCTGTTTTGTCACATTGCTGTTGTTGCTTAACACGCTGGTCATGATCGGTCCGTTACTGATCTTCGGCCTGCTCAAGCTGACGTTCAGCGGTCAGTTACGCGAGAGTTGCTCGCAAGCGGTGGTATGGATTGCCGAAACCTGGGCTGAAGTCGACAAGCTGATCTTCTCGCTGTGCATTCCAACCCGGTGGGAAATCCGTGGCGACGAAGGTTTGCGCAGCGACACTTCTTATCTGGTGATCAGCAATCACCAGTCATGGGTCGATATCCCCGCCCTGATTCAGGCGTTGAACCGCCGCACGCCCTTTTTCAAATTCTTCCTGAAGAAAGAACTGATCTGGGTGCCGCTGCTGGGGCTGGCCTGGTGGGCGCTGGATTACCCGTTCATGAAGCGCTACAGCAAGGCCTTTCTGGCCAAGCATCCCGAGCTCAAAGGCCATGATCTGGAAATCACTCGTCAGGCCTGCGAGCTGTACAAAAATCAGCCAGTGACCGTGGTCAACTACCTGGAAGGGACCCGGTTCACAGCAGCCAAACATGCAGAACAGAACTCGCCCTATTCACACCTGCTCAAGCCCAAGGCGGGCGGCGTGGCGTTCGTGTTGGCGGCCATGGGTGAAAAGCTGGATGCGATTCTGGACGTGACGGTGGTGTATCCGGGCGAGCGCATTCCGGGATTCTGGAATCTGCTCTGCGGTGATGTTCCAAGGGTGATCATCGATATTCAGACTCGCGAACTGGACCCGGCGTTATGGCAGGGCGATTACGAGAACGATCCAGTGTTTCGCGAGAAGGTACAGGGCTGGGTCAATCAGCTGTGGCAGGAGAAGAATGCACGCATCGCCACCTTGCGCGGCGATGCGTTCCAGGATTGAAGGATCAGCGCTGAATTAGCTGCCTGCGCCCCACACGCTGCCCAGGCTTTTCAGTGCCGAACCGCCAGCACCTTTTTGACCCAGGTATTGCAGAATCAGCGGTACAAACTGGCTGACCATTGAGCTGTCCATGCCCAGGGCACTGAACGCCTTGTTCACATCGCCCATGCTTTGAACGTTGCCCAGCGCGCTGTTCAGCACCGAGCTTTCAGCGCTGTTGCCCGAATTACCCAACAGACCTCCCAAGCCATTCAGGCTGCCCAGGCTGCTCAATGCACTGTTGCCAGCAAGTTGATCGAGGCCCGGAACCGATTTGCTCAATTGGCTGTAGTCGTTACCGGCGAGTTTGTTCTTTGCCAGACCTAATAATGCGCCCGTGCCGCCGACGGCTTGCTCGGGGGTGACATTAAGGTTGGAGCCCAACAGATTGAGCAGGCCTGCTGCTTCAGGTGCTGCGGTGGCTTTCTGATTGCCGTTGGTGGCGTTGGAAACGGCGTTGGCCGCGTCATTCAGATTGAAAGCGAACACTGGGCCAGTCGCAACGGCCATCAAAGTTGCCAGTGCTATACCGCGTGAAATCTTCATTGCAACAAACCCCTCAAACGAAAAGTCCGGCGGGAGCCGGTAGAAACACGTGTTTGACCTTGGGCGGGTTGGCAATGTTCCTTGCGTTCGTCTCGTGAGTTAAAGCGTGAGCTGGTCTAATGACCCCGGACACTTCAATAGGGGAAACTATATCCATTGAGGAGTCACCATGACCAAGAAATACAGAAAATTCGATGCCGCCTTCA
>NZ_JAGTPI010000107.1:0-11349 GCF_021147825.1 Pseudomonas quasicaspiana | reverse complement strand
GGCTTGCCCGCGATAAGGCCAGCGCAGTAGGCAGATACACCGCGTTATCGTTTATCGCGAGCAAGCTCGGCTCCCACAGGACCGGTGGTGATCGTGGGGGCTGAGCTTGCTCGCGAAGAGCGAATAAGTGGATTGCATTGACGGCTTCGCGGCAAACCTCGCTTCAACAGGGTATGCGATCTTCTGTGGGAGCCGGGCTTGCCCGCGATAAGGCCAGCGCAGTAGGCAGGTATACCGCGTTATCGTTTATCGCGAGCAAGCTCGGCTCCCACAGATCCGGTGATGATCGTAGGAGCTGAGCTTGTTCGCGAAGAGCGAATAAGTGGATTGCATTGACGGCTTCGCGGCAAACCTAGCTCCAACAGAGTATGCGATCTTCTGTGGGAGCAGGGCTTGCCCGCGATAAGGCCAGCGCAGTAGGCAGATACACCGCGTTATCGTTTATCGCGAGCAAGCTCGGCTCCCACAGGACCGGTGGTGATCGTGGGGGCTGAGCTTGCTCGCGAAGAGCGAATAAGTGGATTGCATTGACGGCTTCGCGGCAAACCTCGCTCCAACAGAGTATGCGATCTTCTGTGGGAGCTGGGCTTGCCCGCGATAAGGCCAGCGCAGTAGGCAGATACACCGCGTTATCGTTATCGCGAGCAAGCTCGGCTCCCACAGGACCGGTGGTGATCGTGGGGACTGAGCTTGCTCGCGAAGAGCGAATAAGTGGATTGCATTGACGGCTTCGCGGCAAACCTCGCTCCAACAGGGTATGCGATCTTCTGTGGGAGCCGGGCTTGCCCGCGATTGGGGCGCGGTGATTTATCGCCAGGCCATTAACCCGCCACCAACACCCTAATCGCTTCAAGGCGCAACGCTGCCTTGTCCAGCATGGCCAGTCCTTGCTCGCGCTGTTCGCGCAACGCAACCAGTTCGCTGTCGCGCACGGTTGGGTTAACGGCTTGCAGCGCGGTCAGACGGGCCAGTTCTTCGTCGGTGTCCGCTGCCAGACGACGCTGCGCTTCAGCAACGCGTTCGGCATGTTTCGGGGCGATCTTCGCTTCACCGGCGTTTATCTGCGGGTTCAGCGTGTCGCGCTGAGCCTGAATGAATTTGTTGGCGCTGGCACGTGGCACGCTTTCCAACTGATCATTCAACGTGGTGAAGGACACGCGCCCCGACAGGTCGTTGCCGTTGCCATCAAGCAGGCAGCGCAGGGCGGCCGGTGGCAGGTAGCGACCCAGTTGCAGCGAGCGCGGTGCAACCACTTCACTCACATACAGCAACTCCAGCAAGACAGTGCCGGGCTTGAGCGCCTTGTTCTTGATCAGCGCCACGGCGGTGTTACCCATCGAGCCGGACAGCACCAGGTCCATGCCGCCTTGCACCATCGGGTGTTCCCAGGTGATGAACTGCATGTCTTCACGAGACAGCGCCTGGTTGCGGTCGTAAGTGATGGTCACGCCTTCGTCGTCGCCGAGCGGGAAGCTGGCGTCGAGCATCTTCTCGCTGGGGCGCAGGATCAGGGCGTTTTCCGAATGGTCTTCGCTGTCGATGCCGAACGCATTGAACAGGGTTTCCATGTAAATCGGCAGAGTGAACTGATCGTCCTGCTCCAGAATAGCTTCGACCAGTGCTTCACCTTCGCCAGCGCCGCCAGAGTTGAGCTCCAGAAGGCGATCGCGGCCGGTGTGCAGTTCGCTTTCCAGTCGCTCGCGTTCGGTACGCGCCTCATCAATTAGCACTTGCCACTCATCGTCGTCACCGCTTTCCAGCAACGGCAGCAGGCGTGGGCCGAACTGATGTTGCAGGGCGTTGCCGGTCGGGCAGGTATTAAGGAAGGCGTTCAGCGCTTCGTGATACCACTGGAACAGGCGCGCTTGCGGGCTGGTTTCCAGGAATGGCACGTGCAGTTCGATGGTGTGTTTCTGGCCGATCCGGTCCAGACGACCGATACGCTGCTCCAGCAGGTCCGGATGTGCAGGCAGATCGAACAGCACCAGATGGTGAGCGAACTGGAAGTTGCGACCTTCACTGCCGATTTCCGAACAGATCAGTACTTGAGCACCGAACTCTTCGTCAGCGAAGTACGCGGCAGCGCGGTCGCGTTCGAGGATGTTCATGCCTTCGTGGAAAACCGTGGCCGGAATGCCGGAGCGCACGCGCAGGGCGTCTTCCAGATCCATCGCGGTCTCGGCGTGAGCACAGATCACCAGTACCTTGACGCGCTTGAGCATTTTCAGGGTATCGATCAGCCAGTCGACACGCGGGTCGAACTTCCACCAGCGTTCTTCTTCGCTGGCGTCCGGCTGTGCCTGGAAGCTGACTTCCGGATACAGGTCTGCGTGTTCGCCAAGCGGCAGTTCCAGGTATTCAGCCGGGCAGGGCAGTGGATACTGGTGCAGGTTGCGTTCCGGGAAACCTTGCACTGCGGCACGGGTATTACGGAACAGCACCCGGCCAGTGCCGTGGCGGTCAAGCAATTCGCGGATCAGGCGCGCACTGGCTTCTTCGTCGCCGTCATTGACGGCCGCCAGCAGGGTTTCGCCTTCAGCACCCAGGAAACCATGGATGGTCTTGTGCGCTTCAGGTGAGAGGCGGCCCTTGTCGAGCAGTTGCTGCACGGCTTCAGCGACCGGGCGATAGTTTTCGCTCTCGGCGCGGAACGCATGCAGATCATGGAAACGGTTTGGATCAAGCAGGCGCAGACGCGCGAAGTGGCTGTCCTGGCCCAGTTGTTCCGGAGTGGCGGTCAGCAGCAGTACGCCCGGGATGACTTCAGCGAGTTGCTCGACCAGCGAGTATTCAGGGCTCGCCTTGTCTTCATGCCAGACCAGATGGTGAGCTTCGTCGACGACCAGCAGGTCCCAGCCAGCAGCAAACAGTGCGTCCTGAGCTTTCTCGTCTTCGACCAGCCATTCCAGCGCAACCAGCGCCAGTTGAGTGTCTTCGAACGGGTTGCTGGCATCGCTTTCGATAAAGCGTTCGGCATCGAACAGGGCGACCTGCAGGTTGAAACGGCGGCGCATTTCCACCAGCCATTGGTGCTGAAGGTTTTCCGGCACCAGAATCAGAATGCGGTTGGCGCGGCCCGAAAGCAGCTGGCGATGGATAACCAGGCCGGCTTCGATGGTTTTACCCAGACCCACTTCGTCCGCCAGCAGAACCCGCGGCGCAATACGATCAGCCACTTCACGGGCGATGTGCAACTGGTGCGCGATGGGTTGCGCACGCACGCCACCCAGGCCCCAGAGAGAGGACTGCAATTGGCGGCTGGTGTGTTCCAGGGTGTGGTAGCGCAGAGAGAACCAGGCCAGCGGGTCGATTTGCCCGGCAAACAGGCGGTCGGTCGCCAGACGGAACTGGATGAAGTTCGACAGCTGGGTTTCCGGCAGGGTGACGGCTTCGTTTTGCGCGTTCAGGCCGTGGTAGACCAGCAGGCCATCAACGTCATCGACTTCACGGACGGTCATCTTCCAGTTTTCGAAGTGAGTGATCACATCGCCTGGAGAGAAGCGCACGCGCGTCAAAGGTGCATTTCGCAGTGCGTACTGACGTGTGTCGCCAGTGGCCGGGTAGAGCACGGTCAACAAGCGGCCGTCCTGTGCCAGAACGGTGCCCAAACCCAGCTCGGCTTCGCTGTCGCTAATCCAGCGTTGCCCCGGTTGATACTGCTGCGCCATGCTGCCTGTCTCCCGCTTTGAAAAAGCCGACTATGTTAACGGAACACGCTGCCCAGGCCAAAGGTACAGTGACAAAACACCTGTATTTAAACGCCCTTGCAACAATTTAAGCCTGTTAAAGGCACTAGTTACCAAAAACAGAGTCGAAAGTTTCTCATTTACGGGGTCAAGTCGGTAGACGCTTGGCCGACATCCACTCAAAAGGAGAACTAATAATGTTGCAGCCGACGCTTCCCCTGAGTGTGGTACCCGTGACGTCACAACTGGATCCGGCCCGGCAGGTACCTGACATTCCTCCTGTGGCGCCGGTGCAGGCCAGTTCTGGCGAAACCAATATCGACTTGCGCAACGAAGAAGAGCAGCGCAACGCTTGGCTGTTGCGCGAAGAGCAGCAACGCCACGAAGAACAGCAGCGTCGCCGCGAAGAAGGTTACGACGAGCCTGAACATCTGGCCGTCCCCGGTGTTGCGCTGAATGCCGACAACACCGTTCCGGTTGTGCCACTGATTGATGACGAGCCGCGCCAGGGGCTTTGGGTCGACGTTCAGGTCTAGGCTGTTTTCCGCTGTCCGTTGCTCATTTCGCGCAATGCCGTGAGCAACGTCTCTATCTCGCTTTCAGTGTTCAAATGACTGACCGAAATCCGCGCAATGTTCACCAGCCCTCTGGCCTGCATGTCCAGCGGCGTATAAGCCACGCCATTGGCGCCGATGTTTATCCCATTCATGGCTAATTCCTTTTTTATCTCCGGGGCGTCCCAGCCCTCCAGCGTGAATGAAACAAGCCCCGAGTGATCATGCGCTTCGCCAAGGTCCTGTAGCTTCAGTCCTGCGACTTCTGCCATGCGCTTCCTCAACAATGACGACAATTGCCGAATACGCTGGCGGACAGGCGCTACGCCCAATGCTTCCACTTCGCTCAGTGCGTTATTCAAACCGGCGATCAGCGTCAGCGACATTTCGCTGGTTTCAAAACGTCGAGCGTCGTTGCGCGGAGTAAAACTTTCGCCGTTTCGGGGCGCGGAAAGAACGTCAACGAATGGCGGCTGAAGTTGTTCGACGAAACCCTCGCGGATGTACAGCAAGGCCGTACCTCGAGGACCGCGCAGGAACTTGCGGCAGGCACCCTTGAGCACATCGCAGCCCAGCGCCTGCACATCAACGCTGATTTGTCCCAATGCCTGACCGGCATCGATGAAGTAAGGAATACCGTACCGTTTCGCTATTGTGCCGATGGCGGCAGCCGGGTTGATCAGGCCACCGTTGGCCGGTAGCCATGTCAGAGAAATCAAACGCACACGCTCATCGATCATCGCTTCCAGCGCGGACACCGACACCGCACCACTCTCATCGCATGGGATCACTTCCAGGCTGGCTCCGGCGGCGAAGGCCTGGGCCATGCAAGCCAGGTTGCCGCCCCATTCGTGACGCCCGACGAGAATGCGGTCTCCGCGACGCCATGCTCCCAGTGCGCTGAAAGCCATGCCCCACGCCGCAGAGCCGCTGCCCAGAAATGCAATGGAGGAGGGCGCGCAGTTGATCAACCGCGCAGCGGTGTTGCGGGCGTTTTCCAGCAGCATCTCGCCCTGTGCCGCGGCTTCCATAGGACCCTGGCTGGCTTCGCGGTTCATGTGCTCGATCATTGCCGTCACGGTTGCCTGACTCGGCAGCGACGCCCCGGAATGATTGAAATGGATCACTTGCTGGCAGCCAGGCGTCGCGGCACGCAGCGTCTGGATGTGCGCTTCGGTCAACGTCTGACTCATGGTCTCAGCTCGAAGATGGCGTCCACTTCGACTGCTACACCAACGGGCAGGCTGGAAACCCCGACCGAGGTGCGGACGTGTTGACCGGCTTTGCCAAGCACACTGACCAGCAGATTCGAGGCGCCGTTGCCCACGGCGCCCTGTCGCGTGAAGTCGCTGGGGCATGCGACGAACACGCCCAGCCTCACGATTTGCAACAGCTTCGACAGATCGTCGCCGATCACCGAGTCCAGTTGAGCCAGCAATCCCAGGGCTGCCAGTTCTGCCGCTGCGATGCCTTGCTCTTCGCTCAGCGTGTCACCCACCCGGCCGATGAAAGCGGGCTGACCGTCAACCATGGGGATCTGTCCCGACACGTACAGCAGGTTCTGGCTGACCACTGTGCTGACGTAGTTGCCGGCCGGGCTGTCCGGAGTCGGAAGCTGCAGGTCCAGTTTTTCGAGTTGCTCGCGCAGGCTGTTGTTCATTGGGCGCTCTCCCTATAAAGATGGGCGCACAATGAAAGGCGGCGATCAGTCCGACAAACTGAAAGATTTCACCCTACGTATCGATATTGCTCAATCATTCTCGCGGCTCGCTGCGATCAGCCAGTCGGCGAAGCGTTGTGCGGCGCTATTCAGTGGCTCGTCGCCGGTTACCAGCCAGTAGCCGATTTCCCCTTCATATACGGCGCCGTTCAGCAACTGCACCAACGAGCCATCCAGCAAGCGCCGATTGATCAGTCGATCACGCCCCATGGCGATGCCCTGTCCGGAGACCGCTGCCTCAACCACGATGTTGTAATCGTGCAGCATCAGACTCGACAGCTGGCTGATATCGATACGCACCTGTCTGGCCCAGTCCAGCCATTCGAACGGAATGGTCGCCTGAGCAGTAAGCAAAGGGCCTGGCGCCAGTCCAGGCTGTTTGACACCCTGTTGCGCTGCGAGCCAATCGGCTTTGTACTGTGGGCTGCACACCGGGAAAAGACGTTCGTTCATCAAGCGCGTTGCATTGACGTTGGGCCAGCCACCTTTGCCGTAGCGGATCGCGAGCGCCACTTCGCCACCCGCCACATCGGCCAGATCGTAGGACGGCACCAGCTCGACGCGGATATCGGGATTGGCCGAGATGAAGCTGGACAGACGCGGTGCCAGCCACATCGTTGCAAACGAGGCGAGCAGGCCGATGCGCAATACGCTGGGCGCGGGCGCGGTATGGCGAATAATGCGCGTCGCTGCGGCAATGCCTTCCAGTGCCTGTCGAACCTGTAGCTGATAAGCGCGTCCTGCCTCGGTCAGTTCGATGGCGCGAGTGCGACGGATAAAAAGGCGGCACTCGAGAAACTCTTCCAGTTTGTGAACCTGATGACTTAAAGCGCTTTGCGTCACTGACAACTCGCGGGCTGCATTGACGAAACTCAGATGCCGCGCCACGGCCTCGAAGGCACGCAGCGTCAGCATCGGCGGCAGGTCGCCATGCAATGCCGGTAATGGCAAGGGGTCTGAAGAGGGTGAGTGCACGAGTATTCGGTCCTTTGATAAGCAGCGCTGACCGGCAATTGTGCCGTCAAAAAAGGATTGGCGTGAACAAAGGTGGTTTTTCTTGTCGGATAGCCACTGGTCATAGCCACTGCGATTGCGCATTATTGGCCCACTTCCCAGTGTTCGAGAGTTGTTGTCCATGAGCGCAGATGAAAACCTGATCGACCTGGGCGCAGAGCGCGCCAAGCGGATACACGATCTGAAAGATAAACGCCTCAACGAAATGCGCGATGCATTCGAACAGGCGATGCCTTTGGCCAAGGGCAAGAAAAAATCGAAAAACAAGCCCAAGAAACGCTAGGCGCCTGTCCGCACCGAGTACATTTCCTGTAGGAGGGACCGCCGCGCCTTCGCTGCGGCGCTGTCGCGCAGCAAACACAGTCCTGTTGGAGCGAGGCTTGCCCGCGAAGCAGTCGATTTGGTAAGTCAGACACACCGCAATATCGTTCTTCGCGGGCAAGCCTCGCTCCAACAGTGATCCGCTGAACCCTCCAATATCTTTGACCCAATCAGATATCCATGCCCTCTAGAACAAAGCGTGCGGTGCTATTGATCTGGGTCAATTCCTGTCCGTGCGCATCTGGTTAATCTAGTCCTATTGAACAGGGACTATTCATCTGGAAGGACTCGAGCAGAGGCCTTCCAGTAAAAAGAGCACGCAAGGCATTTTGGGCGACTTCGGTCGCCCATTTTTTTGCTTTTTTGATTGGCTATGTCTGTAGGAGCTGCCGAAGGCTGCGAAAAAGGTGGGTCTGATACACCGCCTTCGCAGCCTTCGGCAGCTCCTACAATGGTCCGTATCAGCCGATGCTGATCGCTGGCAACGTCGTCAACGTCACGGTCTGCTGTTTGCGTGGCGCAAGAATTTCGGCTTCGCCGTCTACCACCAGCTCATCACGCTGATTGAACACGCGGGTCGCGATGCGCACGCGGAATTTAGGCAGCTTTTCCAGAATCTCCAGACGCACAGTCAGGGTGTCGCCCAGTTTGACCGGCTTCTGAAAGGTCATCTGCTGACCGAGATAGATCGTGCCCGGCCCAGGCAGCTCGCAGGCCACTGCAGCGCTGATCAATGCGCCGCTGAACATGCCGTGGGCGATGCGCTCTTTGAACATGGTCGAGGCCGCGTATTCAGCGTCGAGGTGGACCGGGTTGTGGTCGCCCGACATCGCGGCGAACAACTGGATATCACGTTCTTCGACAGTCTTGCTGTATGAGGCGGTCTGACCGACTTCGAGGGCTTCGTACGGCGTGTTGGTAACCTGGGTCATGAGTGATCCTGAAAATTGAATATTGATGTCAAACGCAGCGTTTATTCCGCCCGACGCGGTCTTGGCTGATGCATTGCCTGTTCCAGCCAGTCGATTAGATCACGGGTGACTTCATCACGATTGGTTTCGTTGAGCAGTTCATGCCGCGCCTGCGGGTAGATCTTCAGTTGTAACATCTGGTGGCCTGCCGCGACCAATGCGTCGGCAAGATCCTTAAGACGCTTGCCATCACTCACCGGATCACATTCGCCGCCAATTACCAGCAACGGCAAGCCCGGATCGATCTGCGCCAGATTCGACCGCTTGCTGATTTGCTGCAGACCGGCAAGCATGTCCAGCCAGAGTTGATTGGTGCAACGGAAGCCGCACATTGGGTCGAGCGCATACTTGTCGACCTCATCAGGATCACGGCTGAGCCAGTCAAAACAGATACGTGCCGGTTTGAACGCGTTGTTGAATGAGCCAAACGAAAGCCATTCGATCAGTCGGCTACGGCCTGTGTTGCCCTGGCGAAAGCGCTCCAGGCGGGCGATCACGCGAGCGCCGCGATACAGAGCGACTGGCTGGAAATTGGAGCCACTGAGGATCGCTCCCTGCAGGGCTGCGCCGTGGTGCTGTAAATAAGCTTGGGCGATGTAGCTGCCCATGCTGTGGCCCAGCAGGAAAACCGGTACGTCGGGATGCCGTTGGCCAATGGTTTGAGTGACGCTGGCCAGATCGCCGACTACTTTTGCCCAGCCCTGTTCGTCAGCGTAATGGCCGAGCATGCCTTGATCAGCGGTCTTGCCATGGCCGCGCTGGTCGTGGGCATACAGTGCATACCCGGCTTCGCCCAGTGCCATGCCCAGGCGCGCATATCTGCCGCTGTGTTCGGCCATGCCGTGAGACAGCATGACCACCGCTTTTGGCTCGACCTCAGGTAACCATACGTTGACGTACAGACGGCTTCGGTCGCTGGCGTCGAGCCAGAACGGCTGATGTTTCATGACAACTCCGGAAACGGTAGGAACGGCGTTAAAACGCTCTGTTTGTGGAGTGTAGAGTGACTGAAGAATTGCAGACCGGCCAGCTCTGTAATTCATGGTAATGATGTCGCGACCTTCTCTGTTTGCCTTCCCTGTTTTAGCTGCTAACGTCCGCGAAGTCCCCGCGCCATCATCGTGGGTCAGACAGTCTCAGGTAATCTCAGGTAAGAGGATAAAAACAATGCAACCTGATTTCTGGAGCGACAAGCGACCGGCAGGCGTGCCGTCCGAAGTGGATTTGCTGGCGTACATGTCGGTTGTTGAAGTATTCGAACGCAGCTGTCGCAAGTTTGCCGACCGCCCGGCGTTCACCAACATGGGGGTGACCCTGACTTATGCTGACCTGGATCGCCATTCCGCCGCCTTTGCGGCATGGCTGCAGCGGAATACTGACCTCAAACCCGGTGATCGCATCGCGGTGCAGATGCCCAACCTGCTGCAATACCCGATTGCCGTATTCGGTGCCTTGCGCGCCGGCCTGATCGTGGTCAACACCAACCCTTTGTACACCGCGCGGGAAATGCGCCACCAGTTCAAGGATTCCGGCGCCCGGGCGCTGGTTTATCTGAACATGTTCGGCAAGCTCGTCCAGGAAGTGCTGCCCGACACCGATATCCAGTACCTGATCGAAGTGAAAATGGGCGACATGCAGTTGACCGCCAAAGGCTGGCTGATCAACACCATCGTCGACAAGGTCAAGAAGCTGGTCCCGGCCTATCACTTGCCGCAGGCAACCCGTTTCAAAGCTGCACTGCATCAGGGGCAAGGCCATCGATTGAATCCAGTGGCCCTGCAACTCAGTGACATCGCGGTGCTGCAATACACCGGCGGGACCACCGGCCTGGCCAAAGGCGCGATGCTCAGCCATGGAAATCTCGTCGCCAACATGCAGCAGGTTTACGCCTGTATGTTGCAGCATGGCAGCGACGGGCAACCAGTGTTCCAGGAAGGCAAGGAGATCATGATCGCGCCGCTGCCGCTGTATCACATCTATGCATTTACAGCGAATTGCATGTGCATGATGGTCAGCGGTAATCACAACATTCTGATTACCAATCCGCGAGACATTGGCGGCTTCATCAAGGAGCTTGGCCAGTGGCGATTCACGGCGATGATCGGCCTCAACACGCTGTTCGTGGCCTTGATGAATCACCCGAATTTCAAGTCGCGGGATTTCTCCAGCCTGAAAAGCACCAATTCCGGCGGCACGGCGCTGGTCAAGGCCACCGCGGAGCGCTGGGAGCAGATGACCGGCTGCCGAATTGTCGAAGGCTATGGTTTGACCGAAACCTCGCCCGTTGCCAGCGCCAATCCTTATGGCGAGTATGCGCGTCTTGGTACGGTTGGCATTCCCGTGCCAGGCACGTTGATGAAGGTCATTGATGATGCGGGTAACGAGTTGCCGTCAGGCGAACGCGGCGAGCTGTGCATTAAAGGCCCGCAGGTGATGCTCGGTTACTGGCAACGTCCAGAGGCCACCGCCGAAGCGCTCGACGCAGATGGCTGGTTCAAGAGCGGTGACATCGCAGTGATCGAAGCCGATGGCTTTGTCAGCATCGTCGATCGCAAGAAGGACCTGATCATCGTGTCGGGTTTCAATGTCTACCCGAATGAAATTGAAGATGTGGTGATGGGGCATCCGGGCGTCGCCAACTGCGCCGTGATTGGCGTGCCGGACGAGCGCTCGGGGGAGGCGGTGAAACTGTTCGTGGTGCCTCGCGAAGGCGGCGTCAGCGTTGAAGAACTGAAGCTGTTCTGCAAAGAAAACTTCACCGGCTACAAAGTGCCCAAACAGATCGTGCTGCGCGAGTCGTTGCCTATGACGCCGGTGGGCAAGATTCTCAGGAGGGAGTTGCGGGATCTCGCTTGAGCAATACGTAGATTGCTGGATTTCCGTAGGACCGGCTTTAGCCGGGAGGAGGCCACTAAGGTCGATGCATTTTTATCGGCTGAAAGGGTGCTCTCCCGGCTAAAGCCGATCCCACATCATTAGTGATTCCTGTGGGAGCTGCCCCGGTGTCCCTGACACCACGCTGTCGCGCAGCAAACACGGGACCTGTAGGAGTGAGCTTGCTCGCGATTCGATCTGTTGGTCGA
>NZ_JAGTPI010000106.1:0-11366 GCF_021147825.1 Pseudomonas quasicaspiana | reverse complement strand
CCACCGGGTTACGCCATATTTAATCCCCCTCCGCGCATGGCGGGTGACTTCCCCGTGGGAGCGAATTCATTCGCGAAGGGCGCATGCCTGAAAAACATTCAATGACTGACACACCGCCTTCGCGAATGAATTCGCTCCCACCAGAATGTCGCTAATACTCAGTGCTACTGCATATCCCGCCAGGTCAGATAAACCCGCAGATCGAACTCCAACTGGTGATAGCCAGGCTGCATGTGCTCGCACAGTTTGTAGAACGCCTTGTTGTGGTCCGATTCCTTGAAGTGCGCCAACTCGTGTACGACGATCATCTTCAGGAATTCCGGAGGCGCTTCCTTGAAGAGCGAGGCGACACGGATTTCCTTCTTGGCCTTGAGCTTGCCGCCCTGCACCCGTGAAATAGTCGTGTGCAGGCCCAATGCGCGATGGGTCAGATCGAGACGGTTGTCGAACAGAACTTTGTCTATGTTCGGCGCATTGCGCAGGTATTCCTGCTTGAGCCCTAACGCGTACGCGTACAACGCCTTGTCGCTCTGCACGTCATGACGCTCAGGGTAGCGCTGCTGAAGGTAGTCGCCCAGTTTGTTTATGGCGATGAGCTGTCTGACCTGATCCTGAAGTGCTGCCGGATAGGCCTGAAGGTATTTGAGCGGAGCAGTCGCCGATGCAGTCATGAGCCGTAACGTAGTATGAAAGGCGCCAGTGTACAGAAATCACTGTTGTTTCAGACTCTCCCAGTCAAAAACCTTCGGAAAGCTCAATGCCTCGTCGGCCAACATCGGTCGCGCGACCAGATAACCCTGAATCAACTGACAACCGTTGTCGGCCAGCCACTGATATTGCTCAAGGGTCTCGACGCCTTCTGCGATCACCAGCACGTTCAGATTACGACACAGATCAATGATGCTACGCGCCACCGCGGTATCACGCGGCGTGGTGAGCATACCGGCGATGAAATGCCGGTCGATCTTCAGGGTATCGATGTCCAGATTGCGCAAATGGGTCAGCGAGCACTCGCCCACACCGAAATCATCCAGCGCGATACTCACGCCAATGTCATGCAAGTGACGGATCTGATTACGGCTGTGCGCCAGGTTATGCACCAGCGACGCCTCGGTGAGCTCCACTTCCAGCTGCCCCGGCTTGAGGTCATAGCGCTGCATGGCGCGGCGCAGCTCGGCAGCAAGGCTAGGCATGCAGAACTGGGTAGGGCTGACACTGATACTCAGCACCAGATCATCGTCGAAGACATCAATGCAGCGGCCACGATGTTCGGCACCCTGCTCGAAGATCCAGCCGCCGAGCTTGTTGATCAGGCGGGTCTCTTCAAGCAGAGGAATGAACACGCCTGGCGGTACATCACCAGCGCTTGGGTGCTGCCAGCGCAACAATGCCTCGAATCCTCGCAATCGCCCATCGGCAATAGAAACCTGAGGCTGATAAACCATAGAGAAATCGTGACCATCGATGGCGGTGCGGACGCTGTCTTCAAGCATCAGCCTGGAGCGGGCGCGTCCGTTCATTTCCTGATCGTAGAAGCGATACTGCTGACGACCTGCGCGCTTGGCTTCGTACATCGCGATATCTGCGGCACGTAGCAGCCCGTCAAGATTGGAGCCACAGTCCGGGAAGGTCGCGATACCAATACTGGCACCCAGCGTGACGTCCAGACCATCGATCTGCCTGCGTACAGAAACCCGCTCGATGAGTTTTTCCGCCACTTTGGCGGCCTGTTCGGGGAAGTCCAGCCCGTCGATGACCACGGTGAATTCGTCGCCGCCCATGCGGGCCAGAACATCGTAGGGCCGCATGCAGTCCTTGAGTTGCTGTGATACCCAAAGCAGCACCTGATCCCCGGCGTCGTGGCCAAGGGAATCGTTAACCCGCTTGAAACCGTCCAGATCCAGATACAACAGCACCAGGAACCGGCCTGGCTGGTCATTGCGCAACAACAAGCCTTCGACCGCCTGGTAGAAGCCGCGTCTGTTGAGCAATCCGGTCAAGGCATCAGTAACGGCTTGCTGCTCCAGTTGCTGATAAAGATCGCGCACCACCGACATGTCCAGAATGCTGAACACCATGGATTTCTGCTCGGCCGGCAATGGCGCGCAGGACAATGCCACCGGCAGTTTCCGGCCTTCACTGGTGCGCAAAACCGCATCGTGCAGGCGATAGATTTCGGCATTGCGATAATGGCGATAGAACCCGGATTGCGCCCAATCGACGACCTCCGGTTCAATCAGGTAATCAATCACGCTGGTCCCGCCCAGTGTCTCGGCACTGGCACCCAACAGGCGACAGATTGCAGGGTTGGCGAAGTTGATCAGCCCGGCCTCGTTGACGACCAGAATACCTTCGTCGATGTTATCCAGTACCGAGGCGTTAAAGGCTCTGGCAGCTTCCAGCTCTCGGGAAATTCGCTGCAGGGCGCGCTGATTCTGCTGTTGCTCCAGCAACACCTGAACCTTGGGCCTGAGAACGTTGGGATCAAACGGTTTGAAGAGGTAGTCAATCGCGCCACTGGCGTAGCCACGATGCACAGCATCCTGAGATTGCTCGTTGGCAGTCAGGAAAATAATCGGGGTCAGCCGCGTTCGCTGGCTGCCGCGCATCAAGCGGGCAACTTCGAAACCATCCATCCCGGGCATCTGAACATCGAGCAGGACCAGATCGACTTCGCGCTCCAGAAGCACTGTCAACGCCTCGATCCCCGAGCTCGCCGTGACGATGCACCAGTCCTGCCTTTGCAGCACCGCACGCATTGTCACCAGGTTCTCTGGATAGTCATCCACCACCAACAAAACAGAACAGCCATCACCCGGCTTGGTTTGCGCGCATTCCATGCAACTTCTCTTATGTGGCACGACATCCAGGGACAGTCGTTTTAGATTTCCAATCGCGTAACTCTAGTCGGCTCTGACGGAAACTGAAGATAGCTTTGTGACCGCCTTCACTAAAGTTCACATTTAACCGACTAACGGTCGTCTCCTACAGGCCACATGGCGCAAGCCCTACAGCCAATGTGACAGCACTTTGACGTCATCCGTTCGGCAATTAATTATTAACAGTTTGTTATTGAGAACGTATAACAACAACCCGGAAAGGCTTGACCTAGACAGCCCTTACTGGCAAAGCGACATATTGGAAAACAACTTATGGTAGATATGGCTTCGTGGAATCTGAGTATTCCTGTGGGTTCGCCCCCCAAAACAATCGAAACGTCCCAGTTGAAAAAGGGCTATGACGGTAAATATTTTCGTTCAGAGTCGGGCTACATCTTCTTCTGGTCACCCGTAACTGGATCAAAAACCGAAAACGCCAAATACCCGCGAAGCGAACTGCGCGAAACCTGGTCCGACGGTACCCTGCACAACTGGATGTATCCAGACGCCGATAACCAGCTGGCCGCCACCCTTGAAGTCAATCAGGTGCCCTCCTCGGGCAAGATCGTGATTGGCCAGATACACGCCTACGAAAGCACCGAGCCGATGCTCAAGGTTGAGTATCAGTACAAGGAAGACACCAAGTCGGGAAATATAGTTGCGAAGTTCCGAAAGCGCTATGACGACAAGGAAAGCCGCGTCTATCAGATTGCCGAAGGCGTGCCGCTGAACGAGCGCTTCAATTACAAGATCCACCTCAGCCCCGGAGGAGATCTAAGCGTCAGCACGAGAGGGAAGAACTGGACCAGTCCGGTCAGCGCCACCTGGCGTGACAAGCCGCTGTACTTCAAGGCAGGGGTTTACGTGCAGGACAACAAGGGCTACAGCAGCGAAGGCGGCAAGGCCACCTTCTATAAGCTGGATATTGATCACAACAAGACGTAGGGCTGAATTTCTGTTGCCCCAGCTCTCTGCAGGAGCTCACGAGCAACGCGAGGCAGCGATAGCGGTCTGCCTGATAAATCGCAATCGCGGCCTCGCGTTGCTCGTGCGCTCCTACAGAATCATTTCAATTCAATTGCTCGCTGCTTTGAACTCTTTCTCGGCCAGCTCAAAACGCGCCTGCATACCCGCCGAAGGACCTTTGCCCAACAGGCTGAACACCACGATAGCGATGCTGGCGAACAGGAAGCCGGGGATGATTTCGTACAGGCCCCATATACCCAGCTGCTTCCAGACAATCACAGTGATTGCGCCGACCAGTACACCCGCCAGCGCGCCGTTACGGGTCATGCCTTTCCACAGGACCGAGATCAACACCACCGGACCAAACGCAGCGCCGAATCCTGCCCAGGCATAACTCACCAGGCCCAACACGCGATTATTCGGATCAGCAGCCAGCACGATGGAGATGATCGCAATCAGCAGGACCATGCCGCGACCGACCCAGACCAGCTCTTTCTGCGAAGCGTGTTTACGCAGGAAAGCTTTATAGAAGTCTTCAGTCAGCGCACTCGAACACACCAGCAACTGACAGCTCAAGGTACTCATCACCGCAGCCAGAATCGCCGAGAGCAGCACGCCGGTCACCCACGGGTTGAACAGCAGTTTGGCCAATTCGATGAACACCCTCTCCGGGTTTTCAGTGACAGGCCCTGCTACTTCCGGATGCGCCGAGAAGTAGGCAATCCCGAAAAAGCCCGCAGCAACCGTACCGCCCAGACACAGGATCATCCAGGTCATGGAAATGCGCCGGGCACTGGCAATCGACTTCACCGAGTCTGCCGCCATGAAACGCGCCAGAATGTGCGGCTGGCCGAAATAACCCAGGCCCCAGCCCATCAGGGAGATGATGCCGATGATGCTGGTGTTGCGGAACATGTCGAAATTGGCAGGATCCTTGGCTTCGATGGCCAGGAAGGTTGCATCAACACCGCCGGTCGCCAGCAGCACGATGATCGGCGTAAGGATCAATGCGAAGATCATCAGCGTTGCCTGAACCGTGTCCGTCCAGCTTACCGCCAGGAAACCACCCACAAACGTGTAGGCGATGGTTGCGGCAGCACCGGCCCACAGTGCAGTTTCGTAAGACATACCGAAGGTGCTTTCAAACAGGCGTGCACCGGCAACAATGCCCGAAGCGCAATAAATGGTGAAGAACACCAGAATCACCACGGCGGATATCACCCGCAGCAAGCCGCTTTTGTCTTCAAATCGACTGGTGAAATAGTCCGGCAGGGTCAAAGCATCGCCGTTGTGCTCGGTCTGCACACGCAAACGACCCGCGACAAATAACCAGTTCAGATACGCACCGACGATGAGCCCAATGGCAATCCAGCTTTCCGACAGGCCAGACATATAAATAGCACCCGGCAGGCCCATCAATAGCCAGCCGCTCATGTCCGATGCACCTGCCGACAACGCCGTAACAACGCTGCCCAGGCTACGACCGCCAAGAATGTAATCAGAGAGATTATTGGTTGAGCGATAAGCCATCAGGCCGATCAGCACCATTGCTGCGATATAGATCACGAAGGTGATCAGGGTGGGATTGCTGACACTCATTGGTATTTCGCCTTGGCATTGTTTTTATTTAGCGAGGTCGACTTTGACCGGGAGATTAATAGCCAAGACGCAGAAAAAAGCGGCAGATTTTCTGGCCTCACTCCCAGCCGAAGCCAGTCCCGCGAGAACAATTCTTGGTCGCAGATGCGACATCGCGACGCATCCTATTCAACAACTCATCAGCGGTGCAACCCATTTACCATCAAAAAGTTGCACCTCAACGTTACCTCCCTTCGTTTTTTTCGAAATCTGCCCTGTTCCAGAGCATGCGCTGCCTTTCATCCGTACATCAGCACTGCGGTTGTGCACCAGAGAATGTCAAAGCAGGACAGGCTGGCAGATCCCGGAAATATTCATCAAAAAAAGGGTTGCACCCGGTTGCACCCCACCCCACTCATGGCTAATCTTGTCCGACAACCAAGGCCACGTTGCAGTGGCACGATGAGGACAGCACATGGCGACCACCACCCTGGGTGTCAAACTTGACGACCCGACCCGCGAGCGATTGAAAGCAGCCGCTCAGTCCATTGACCGGACTCCGCACTGGCTCATCAAACAGGCGATTTTCAATTACCTGGAAAAGCTCGAAGGTGGCGCAACCCTCTCCGAACTCAATGGCTCAGCGAGCAAAGATGGCGATGACCATGGCGAATTGCCGGTGGACACCACTCACCAGTGCTTCCTTGAGTTCGCTGAAAGCATCCTGCCGCAATCGGTGCTCCGCGCAGCAATCACCGCCGCTTACCGCCGTCCTGAACCGGAAGTGGTGCCGATGCTCATTGAACAGGCACGCCTGCCTGTAGCCATGGCAGAAGCGACCAACAAGCTCGCCGCGACCATAGCCGAGAAACTGCGCAATCAGAAAAGCGCTGGCGGTCGTGCGGGAATCGTTCAGGGCCTGCTGCAGGAATTTTCGCTGTCGTCTCAGGAAGGCGTGGCACTGATGTGCCTGGCCGAAGCGCTGCTGCGTATCCCGGACAAAGGCACGCGTGACGCATTGATCCGCGACAAGATCAGCACGGGCAACTGGCATCCGCACCTCGGCAACAGCCCTTCGCTGTTCGTCAACGCTGCGACCTGGGGTTTGCTGCTGACCGGCAAGCTGGTGTCGACCCACAACGAAGCCGGGCTGACCTCTTCCCTGAGCCGTATCATCGGCAAGAGCGGCGAGCCCATGATCCGCAAGGGTGTGGACATGGCTATGCGCTTGATGGGCGAGCAGTTCGTCACCGGTGAAACCATCGGCGAAGCGCTGGCCAACGCGAGCCGCTTTGAAGCCAAAGGCTTCCGTTACTCCTATGACATGCTCGGCGAAGCCGCACTGACCGAGCACGACGCACAGAAATACCTGGCCTCCTATGAGCAGGCGATCCACTCCATCGGCAAGGCGTCCCATGGTCGTGGCATCTACGAAGGTCCGGGCATCTCGATCAAGCTGTCTGCGCTGCATCCACGTTACAGCCGCGCCCAGTATGAGCGCGTCATGGAAGAGCTGTACCCGCGCCTGCTGTCGCTGACCCTGCTGGCCAAGCAATACGATATCGGCCTGAACATCGACGCCGAAGAAGCCGACCGCCTTGAGCTGTCACTGGATCTGCTTGAGCGCCTGTGCTTCGAGCCGCAACTGACCGGCTGGAACGGCATCGGCTTTGTGATCCAGGCTTACCAGAAGCGCTGCCCGTATGTGATCGACTACGTCATTGATCTGGCACGCCGCAGCCGCCACCGCCTGATGATTCGCCTGGTGAAAGGTGCTTACTGGGACAGCGAAATCAAGCGCGCCCAGGTCGAAGGTCTGGAAGGTTATCCGGTCTATACCCGCAAGGTGTACACCGACGTTTCCTACATCGCTTGTGCCCGCAAACTGCTGTCGGTGCCGGAAGTCATCTACCCGCAATTCGCGACGCACAACGCTCACACCCTGTCGGCCATTTACCACATCGCCGGTCAGAACTATTACCCCGGCCAGTACGAATTCCAGTGCCTGCACGGCATGGGCGAACCGCTTTACGAGCAAGTCGTGGGCAAGGTCGCCGATGGCAAGCTGAACCGACCGTGTCGCGTATATGCGCCGGTAGGCACCCACGAAACACTGCTGGCCTATCTGGTGCGTCGCCTGCTGGAAAACGGGGCGAACACTTCGTTCGTTAACCGGATTGCCGATCAGTCGATTTCCATTCAGGAACTGGTGGCTGATCCAGTGGCCAGCATCGAGCGCATGGCGACTCAGGAAGGCGGCTTCGGCCTGCCACACCCGCGTATCCCTCTGCCGCGTGATCTGTATGGTGCCGAGCGCGCCAACTCCAGCGGTATTGACCTGGCGAACGAACATCGTCTGGGCTCGCTGTCTTCTGCCCTTCTGGCCACCGCTCACAACGACTGGAAGGCTGCCCCGATGCTCGGCAGCCCTGCCAGTGAAGGCACAGCCACCCCGTTGCTTAATCCGTCTGATCTGCGTGACGTCGTGGGGCATGTGCAGGAAGCCAGTCTGGAAGATGTCGACAGCGCCCTACTCTGCGCCCTGAGCTCCGGCCCGATCTGGCAAGCCACTCCGCCGGCCGAACGCGCGGCTATCCTGGAGCGTGCCGCCGACCTGATGGAAGCAGAAATCCAGCCATTGATGGGCCTGCTGGCTCGCGAGGCGGGCAAAACCTTCGCCAACGCTATCGCTGAAGTGCGCGAAGCGGTGGACTTCCTGCGCTATTACGCGGTGCAGGCGCGCAATGATTTCAGTAACGACGCGCACCGCCCGCTGGGCCCGGTGGTCTGTATCAGCCCGTGGAACTTCCCGCTGGCGATCTTCAGCGGTCAAGTCGCCGCTGCCCTCGCTGCCGGTAACCCGGTGCTGGCCAAACCGGCTGAACAAACGCCACTGATTGCCGCACAAGCTGTTCGTATTCTGCTCGAAGCGGGCATTCCTGAAGGCGTGCTGCAATTGCTGCCGGGACGCGGTGAAACGGTGGGTGCGCGTCTGGTCGGCGATGATCGGGTCAAAGGCGTGATGTTCACCGGCTCCACCGAAGTTGCTCGTCTGCTGCAACGCAACATCGCCGGTCGCCTTGATGCGCAAGGTCGCCCTATCCCGTTGATCGCGGAAACCGGTGGCCAGAACGCCATGATCGTCGATTCCTCGGCGCTCACCGAGCAAGTGGTTATCGACGTAGTATCTTCCGCGTTCGACAGCGCCGGTCAGCGTTGCTCGGCCCTGCGCGTGCTGTGCCTGCAGGAAGACTCTGCAGACCGCGTCATCGAAATGCTCAAAGGTGCCATGGCTGAATGCCGCCTCGGCAACCCGGAACGTCTGTCTGTGGACATCGGCCCGGTAATCGATGCTGAAGCCAAGGCAGGCATCGACAAACACATTCAAGGCATGCGCGACAAAGGCCGTACGGTCTATCAGGTTGCAATCGCTGATGGCGAAGAAATCAAGCGCGGCACCTACGTGATGCCGACACTGATCGAGCTGGAAAGCTTTGACGAACTACAACGTGAAATCTTCGGTCCGGTGCTGCACGTGGTTCGCTACAAGCGCAAGGAACTGGACACCCTGATCGGCCAGATCAACGCCTCTGGTTATGGCCTGACGCTCGGCGTACATACTCGTATCGACGAGACGATTGCCAAGGTCATCGACAACGTCAACGCGGGCAACGTTTACGTTAACCGCAACATCGTCGGTGCCGTGGTAGGCGTGCAACCGTTCGGCGGCGAAGGTCTGTCAGGTACAGGGCCGAAAGCTGGTGGTCCGCTGTATCTGTATCGCCTGCTGTCGACCCGTCCCGTCGATGCAATTGAGCAATCGTTCGTGCGTGGCGACGCCTTGGCGACACCGGATACCCGGATGCGCGAAGCGTTGACCAAGCCGTTGCAGGCACTGAAAACCTGGGCAACCGGCAATCAGCAGCCTGAGCTGGATCAGCTTTGCAGCCAGTTTGCAGTGCAATCGCAAAGCGGCATCACCCGCCTGCTGGCTGGCCCGACTGGCGAGCGCAACAGCTACAGCATCCTGCCGCGCGAACACGTGCTGTGCCTTGCTGAAGCGGAAAGCGACCTGTTGATCCAGTTGGCTGCGGTTCTGGCGGTTGGCAGCAGTGCGATCTGGCCTGACAACGCGCTCAGCAAGCCACTGCGTGCGCGACTGCCGAAAGAAGTACAGGCACGCATCAAGCTGGTAGCCGACTGGACGAAAGACGAGGTGCTGATTGATGCCGTTCTGCATCATGGCGACTCGGACCAGTTGCGCGTGATCTGCGAGCAAGTGGCCCAACGCCCGGGCGCAATCGTCGGTGTCAACGGCTTGTCCCATGGCGAAACCAACGTTGCACTGGAGCGCCTGGTGATTGAACGCGCACTGAGCGTCAACACCGCAGCTGCGGGGGGTAATGCGAGCTTGATGACCATCGGTTGATGGGCTGACGGGTAAATAAAAGAGAGAGCTTCGGCTCTCTTTTTTATTGTCAAAACTTTAAAATCTTGACACCTAATCTGCCTGCTGATTCGCTATAAAAACAGATTTAAACCATCCAGAATAATTGCACTATATACCTCACCCACTCGCCAGCAACGCAACAACAAAAAACCATTACACTCTCTAATACTCTGTGATTAAACGCCGCTACCGACTGATTAATTAATCTTTCGAAAACTATATAATTAACGCAACTAGAGTTTAGAAAATGCCTACCTTACAAAATCAAATAATTGAGTTTGATCCTGCCTTTGGTATCAATGGCAAACTTGACGTCCGCCCGCCTGGCAACTTCCGCAATGACTTGTCGAACCTGGCCATGGATGCATCCGGCCTGCGTTTAATGATTTATGGGGCCTACGAACGCGAAACACCGAACCTGTCCGTTCCGGGCGTTGCCTCTCTTTACCTGAACGGTGACTTCGATACCCGTTTCGGGGACAGGCACGACGGCCTGACCATCGCGCCACCGAGTATCCTGGCACAGAGCGCCAGCGGTTTCGCCAGACTGAACAATGGATCATTCTTCATCACCGGATCAGCGTCCCAACAACTTCCGCTCCTCAGGTATGACCATGAAGGGCGACTCATGTACGTCATGGACCTTGCCGAGGGTCCGCAATATTCCACTCCACGATTACTGGGGATGGGTGAAGCCGTCTTGCTGGCCAGTTCCGACCGTAACGGGGGGATTATTTATTGCCGCAACTACGAAACAGAAGAACCTTATTTCGGCACTGACGGCAAGGCAACTTTCCTGACCGGCAATAGTTATGTATCTACCTTGCACATGGCGCGCGGTAGTGATGACTCATTTTATCTGGCCGGGGAAGTAGGCAATGATGGCTACATTCTGCGTATGACCCGTACAGGCGAACTGGATCAAGGATTTGCCGACGGCGGTGTGTACAAAGTCCGGATGGTGGACGCCCGTTACAACGCGTGTCGCAGAGTGATAGCCCTTCCTGATGGTAAAGTTCTTGCGCTGATCAACGGCTCCGGCTCCGATCTCGGCGCAGGCAGCCACATGATTCGCCTGACCGCCACCGGGCGAATCGACACGACATTCAATCGCGGCGAACCCTTGCGCATCCCAGGCGAAGTCGGCGAAGACATGACACTGCAGGCAGACGGCAGAATCCTGGTGGCTAATCGCGGCGTGATGACAGGCAACCAGCTGACCCGCTATTTGCCTGACGGCCTGCTGGACATCGAATTCGGCAACGAAGGGACTGGCTCAATTACGTTCACCAATGAACAGATGGGCTTCGTGAAAGCCGTGATGGTTCAGCCTGACGGCAAGATTGTGATTGGCGGAACATCGGGCTCGATTACTACGCTGCTGAGGTTGCTGGCGTAAGACCTTACCGCTACGGGCGCACCCATGCCGCATGGCTAGCCGGTCCCACTGAATGACGCAGAACCTGTGGGAGCCGGGCTTGCCCGCGATAAGG
>NZ_JAGTPI010000105.1:0-11495 GCF_021147825.1 Pseudomonas quasicaspiana | reverse complement strand
TGTACTGGAGCTATCGCGAGCAATGTGGATCGCCACCCCGGTCACTCCTACAGTAAAAAGCATTCCAAATCAGATAGTTATATTTTGTTTGATAGGAGCAGAGCTTGCTCGCGATGAGGCTGGACGCAATCTGCCTGATATTTGCGGCGTCCTTATCGCGAGCAAGCTCTGCTCCCACAGGTTCTGCGTCGCAATTCACCTTGCGGGCAAACTTAGAATCTCCTACAAGTCCGGCGGTATACCGGCCTCTTGGTAATGAGTTCGCGGAAGTTGTGTCTGCTGGCCAACAATGTGCACCGTTAACTCTAAACGGCTACCCTGTTGAATTACCTCAGGAGGAATAGCCCGTGATCAAGAAAGTCGGCCCCACTGAAATAAAACCCAAACACCGCGCATCGTGCCATTGCGGCGCTGTGGTGCTGGAGCTGGATTTACCCGACGGCATTGTCGACCCTCGGCGCTGCGATTGTTCGATGTGTCGCCGCAAAGGTGCCATCGTTGCCTCGGTCGCGCTGGACGGTGTCAAAGTCATTCAGGGCCAGACCCAGCTCAAGCTCTATCAATTCAATACCCGTACAGCGAAGCATTATTTCTGCGGTAACTGCGGGATTTACACCCATCACCAGCGGCGCTCCTCACCGGATCAATACGGTTTCAATCTGGGTTGCCTGGAAGGCGTGAACCCTTACGACCTGGGCCAGATCAAGACCAGTGACGGCGTCAATCATCCCGCCGACCGCGAGCCACCGACCAACGCCCCCGGCTGAATGCGATATCAGCCTTCCGGCCTCGCTAGACTGGGTCGAAGGCTGATGCATCAAGCGGACGCAGCGATCTCCCGCAAATAAGTCATCAGCAGTGACCGGCAACTTTCAGTCTCCGCAACATAAACGTTTGATTGCACATTTGTAATCTTTCAACCATCTCGTCGTTATCTTCAACTCGTCAAGATTGTGCCCCACTGGCAGCGCTCGAATTTATAAAAAAAGCCAGGTCGACACATAAGAAATCTGCCGATTTGAACGGAGCGACTATGACTCACCTCAACAAAATGACTTTGGCCGTTTTATCCACCCTTGCGAGTGTCACACCGCTTACTGCTTTTGCAGAAGAGCAAAAAGAAGGGTTTATCGAAGGCAGTACGTTGACTGTACTCAATCGAAGTTTTTACATGAACCGTGACCATCGCAAAGGCGAATCAAGCCCCACCGGGAATGGCTATTCCGAAGCATGGGCTCAAGGCGTGATCGGCAAATTCGAATCCGGTTTCACTCAGGGTACGTTTGGTATTGGTGTCGATGCGTTCGCAATGCTGGGCATCAAACTCGACACCGGTGATGGTCGAAACGGCGGACGCAGTTCGTTCGATGTTCTGCCGGTCGATGGGGATGGTGAGGCCGAAGACGAATACAGCAAGGTTGGTGGCGCTCTGAAAGCCAGGGCATTCGATACGGTTGTAAAGGTCGGGGATGTCTTTCCATCTACGCCTGTGGTTTCTTTTGGCGACTCGCGACTGCTGCCTGAAAGTTTTCGCGGCGTGACGGCGACCAACACCAGTATCAGCGGTTTAACCCTTCAGGGTGGCCGCCTTCACTCAATGAGCCAGCCAGCCTCCAGCAGCATGCGCGATAACTTCGCCACGTTCTATGCAGGTTCGGTCAACGCTCCGTGGGTCGCCTATTTTGGAGGCGATTACGCTGCCACCGACAGTCTGAGCCTGAGCCTGTATACCAGCAGGCTGAAAGATGCCTGGGACCAGACTTACGCCTCCACTTCCTACACATTGCCGCTCTCGGACAATCTGGCACTGACCGGTAGCCTGAATTACTACAACGCCACCGACGAAGGCAAAAAGCTCCTCGGTGAATTCGACAACGACATCTGGAGTGCGAAGATCGGCCTGCAATACGGCGCTCATACCCTGGCCCTCTCGCACCAGCGAAATGAAGGCGACGACGACTTCGATTACCTCAGACAGTCTGACTCGATTTACCTGGCGAACTCTATTCAGTACAGCGACTTCAACTCGCCCAAAGAGCGCTCGTGGATGGTCACTTACAACCTGGACATGACCACCTTCGGGGTACCCGGCCTGTCGTTCATGACGCGCTACGGTAAAGGCACCGACGCGGACTATTCCAATGCGAACAGCACTTACATGCGCCGGGATTCGGATGGCAACCCACTCACCGATCAGAAGCGCTGGGAGCGGGATATCGAAGCGAAATACATCGTGCAGACTGGCAATCTGAAGGACCTGTCACTGCGCGTGAGACAGGCCACCACACGAGCGACTGCATTTGAGTCAGACCTTGATGAGGTCAGAGTGATTGTCGAGTATCCGCTGAGCGTTCTGTGAAGAGCGGCATGAGGTTTTAGCAACACCGCCCTGGAAGCTCCCGCTCTGCAACCAAGGTGTTTCAGGCGCTCTCGCGAGCGCCTTTTTTTGGTCATTAATTTTTGTCTCGAGTAAACACTGGATCTGTAGGAGCTGCCGAAGGCTGCGATCGCGGTGTATCAGGACAAATGCTTCGCAGCCTTCGGCAGCTCCTACAGAAAATGCATTTCAATCCATTAATTTGCATTTTGTCTGGTGAGAGTGAGCTTGCTCGCGATTCGACTTTTCCGTCGATAAATTACCGTCAGGCATGACGCCATCGCGAGCAATGTGGATCGCCACCCCGGTCACTCCTACAGGGTCCCTGTTTGCCACGAACTGCACTGCACGAACCGCTTCAATACCCATCCATTGATCCGGCGCAGCTTTCGGAGCCCGGAAAGCGACTAGGCTGAGGTCCATCGCCCCTCCACCAAGGCCATCCTCATGCCTCCTGCTTCATCCGCGCCGTTGTCCGTCCGCTCCGAACCGCTGCACATGGGGTTCGTGATCGCCTGGCTGTTCTGCGCCCTCTTCTACTTTGTGCAATACGCCCTGCGCTCGGCACCCGGCGTGATGATGCCGGAGTTGACCGAAGCGTTTGGCCGCGATGTGGTGGCCGTCAGCGCGCTGGTCGGTCTGTATTACTACACCTACTCGATTTTCTCGATCATAGCGGGCGCGGCACTGGACAGACTGGGTGCCAAGTACGTGATACCGGCGGGCATTCTCATGGTTGCAGCGGGCGCAGCCTTATTCGGCCTGGGTGAGTTGCACGTCGCGCAAATCGGTCGCCTGCTGCAGGGCGCGGGATCGGCCAGTGCCTTCATTGGCGCAGTGTATCTGGCAACGCATGGCTTCCCGCCCCGGTATCTGGCCACTGCCGTCGGTTTCACCCAATGCTTCGGCATGATGGGCGGCTTCGCCGGGCAATTTGCCGTGGGCCCGATCATTCACGGGACTATCCCGTGGCAACAATTCTGGTTCATCGCTGCCGGTTGCCTGTTCGTGATTGCAATTCTGGTGCTGATCATGACGCCCAAAGGTCACGATCCACGCCCCGCCGGGAGCAGCAACTCACTGGGTTCAGTATTGACGCCCTACAAGCAGGTTCTGAGTAATCCACAGTCATGGTTATGCGGTTTCACGGCGGGCCTGTTGTTTCTGCCGACGACGATCGGCGACATGATCTGGGGCGTTCCATTCCTGCGTGACGGTCTGGCGGTCACGTACAGCGAAGCAGTGAACCGCAGCAGCATGATCCCGCTGGGCTGGGTGATTGGTTGCCCGTTGCTCGGTTATATTTCCGACCGCATCGGCAGACGCAAGCCGGTACTGATCGGTGGCGCGTCGCTGATGTTGATCGCCAGCGCGGCGATTCTGTATCTGCCAGCTGGTATTGCCCCGCCGTATCTGTTCGGTCTGTTGTTGGGGATCGGCTCTGGCGCAGCGATGATTCCCTACTCGATCATCAAGGAAGTCAACGCCGACAACGTCAAGGGCAGTGCCACCGGTGCGATCAACTTTCTGGTCTTTACCTTCAGCGCCCTGCTCACACCGGTGTTTGGTTACTTGCTGGCGCGCATGGCCATGGGCGGCGCCTTGACCCTGCCCATATTTCAGGCTGCCGGTGCCTGGTTGCTGGGGGGCATCGTGCTCGCAATCGTGCTGGCGCTATTGATTCTGGAAACGGGACCGAAAGGTCGGCAGGTCGCTGGCTAGAAGGTTTTCTGAACACATCGCCAGGCTGTGAATCGAACATTCGGACTTGAATGACGGCACCATGCGTATATGATCAAGCCTAGTTGTACGATGACATATGACGCTGAGCATGCCTTCATGTTTTCCCAACAATAAAATGACGAGCGATCCACTATGACTCAAAGCAAAGCCGAAGTACTGGTCTGGGGCCAGATGCACGCCTCTCTCACTGAAGCGCTGGCCCGGGACTTTACCGTGCACAATCGCTGGGAGATTGCAGACCTGGAAGCTTGGCTCTCCACCCACGGCGAGAAGATTCGCGCCATCGTCACCAGCGCCGTGTACGGCACCGACAATCAGGTGCTGGATCGTCTGCCCAATCTTGAAGTCGTCACCAGCTTCGGCGTGGGTTACGACGCCATCGACACCGACTATTTGTCAGGGCGCGGCATCAAATTCAGCAACACCCCGGATGTCTTGAACAAAGCCGTCGCGGAAACTGCCCTCGCACTGATGCTCTGCGTAAGCCGCAAGATCAGCGAAGCCGAGCGTTTTGTGCGTGCGGGTAAATGGCCAAACGGCAAATTCCCTCTGGGCCGCGACCTGGCAGGCAAGACCTGCGGCATCGTCGGGCTGGGCAAGATCGGTAAAACCATCGCCACTCGTGCTGCGGCGTTCGATATGGAAATCGCCTATTTCCGTCGCGGTGAGGCTTATTCCGATGTGTCCTACACCCACTACGCTGACCTCCACGAACTGGCCAAGGTCAGCGATTATCTGGTGGTGATCGTGCCGGGCGGTGCCGATACCGAGAAGCTGATCAGCGCATCGGTGCTCAAGGCACTGGGTCCGGATTCTTTCCTGATCAACGTGGCACGCGGCACGGTCGTCGACGAAAAAGCCCTGGTCGCCTCGCTACAGGCGGGTCAGATCGCCGGTGCCGGGCTGGATGTATTCGAAGATGAACCGAACGTACCCGCCGAGCTGTTGAGCCTGGACCAGGTTGTACTGACCCCGCACATCGGCAGCGGCACCTATGAAACCCGCAAGGCCATGGCTGATCTGGTGTTTGCCAACCTGAGTCGTTATATCGATGAGGGTGAGTTGGTTACGCCGGTATTGGGTTAATCACCCCGGACGGATTGGAACACTCGTTTGGTGGGAGGTAACGCCCCGTCTAAAATGCCGCGTTGTCGTGAAGCAAACACAGGATCTGTAGGAGTGAGCTTGCTCGCGATGACGGTAGACTTTTCAAGAAATTACCGTCAGGCCTGACGCTATCGCGAGCAAGCTCACTCCTACAGGGTCCGTGTTTGCTGCGCGTCAAAGATGGCAGCTCCCCTAAGTTGACCAGCGTAGCTGTTGGATTTGCCTACTGTTTCACGCATTTAACGATCGTTGACCATGCAAGCTCGCCAGAATCACCTATCGTTCTGTTTCAGGACGAAAAAAGGTGAGTCTTCCATGAGTATTGAAACGCTGTTCGCCAATCTGCATAGCCTCCCCAGCATTCCAAAAGTCGCTCAGGATCTGATCCTGCAATTTGACAGCCCTTCTTCCAGCCTGGAAAGCATTGCTCGCAATATCGAAAAGGATCCGGTGATTTCGGCGAAGATTCTCCGCCTGGCCAACTCGGCCCGGTTTCGTGGCTCCCGGGAGTCGTCCAGTATCGAAGACGCAGCCATGCGTCTGGGTTTCAACACGCTGCGCACGCTGGTGCTGGCGTCAGCTGTGACGGGCGCGTTCAAAGCCGGACCGAGCTTTGACCTGAAAGGCTTCTGGCTGAAGAGTTTTCAGGTGGCCGGGATCTGCCGGATGCTGGCGAAACAGAGCGGCGTGGACCCGGAGATTGCGTTTACCTGCGGCGTGATGCATGACATCGGAGAGTTATTGATCCAGACCGGCGCGCCGGAAGTCGCCGAGCGTATCAATGCGGCGAGCAAAACGGGCACGCCGGGCCGCGCGGCCAATGAAACGGTCCAGTTAGGTTTTGGCTATCCCGAGGTGGGTGAGGAACTGGCCCGTCGCTGGCATCTGCCAGAGGTGATCCAGCAAGCCATCGCGTATCAGGCGAAACCGTTACAAGCACCAGGCAATGCTCCCCTGCCGCGTATCGTGGCTCAGGCGATGCTGGTTTCCGATGCACTCGAAGCTCACGGCGGTGCTACGCCAGAAGCGCAACAGGCGGTGGTCGGACCGCTGACTGAAGGGGTCAATCTGGATGCATTGTTTGCCGGACTGCCCGCCGTACTGGAGGCGGACAAAGCGTTCGCAGAATTGCTGAGTTAGACCGAGTCGCCGTTATCGCGGGCAAGCACCGCTCCCACATGGCATTGCATTTCAAACTGTGGGAGCGGTGCTTGCCCGCGATACATGAGACGAGGCGGGAAGACACACTACATCATCGTTTATCGTCCTGTCCGGATGCGGCTCGGCCAAGGCACCGCTCACAATATTGGTCATCTGTAGGAGTGAGCTTGCTCGCGATGAACGATGACACGGTGTAGCTGAAAAACCGAGTCGTCTGCATCGCGGGCAAGCCTCGCTCCCACAGGTTTGCAGGCCAACATAGAATCTCCCATGGCATTGCATTTCAAACTGTGGGAGCGGTGCTTGCCCGCGATAAGGGCGACCCGGTTTCAAGCCTTACTCTTCACATCAGATCCTGAAAGTCCCCACCAGATGCTGCAACCGGGCAGCCTGCTCTTCCAGATATGAACAAGCGTCCAGCGTCAGCTTCAGGTTATCGACGCCTTCCTGATTGAGCGTGTTGATCTGCGTAATATCGACATTGATCGACTCCACCACCGCAGTTTGCTCTTCAGTCGCAGCGGCTACGGACTGGTTCATGTCGTTGATTTCATCAATACGACGAGTAACGCTGCTCAACCGCTCACCGGCCTGATTGGCGACGGTCACGCTGCTTTCACTCTGACGCTGGCTTTCGGTCATGGTGACCACCGCTTCCCGAGCACCGATCTGCAGTTCCTCGATCATCTTCTTCACTTGCTGCGCCGAATCCTGAGTACGGTGTGCCAGGCTGCGCACCTCGTCGGCCACCACAGCGAAGCCACGCCCTGCTTCGCCGGCACGCGCTGCCTCAATTGCCGCGTTCAGTGCAAGCAGATTGGTTTGCTGGGAAATACTGGTGATTACTTCCAGAATCTGACCGATGTTGACCGTCTTGCCGTTCAGGTTCTCGATGTTGGCGCAGGATTCGCTGATCTTCGCCGACAGCTCGTTCATCGCGCTGATGGTCTGCTGTACGACTTGCTGACCATCACTCGCCAACTGGCTGGCATCGGCAGATTGCTGAGAAGTACGCGCCGCGTTCTGGGCAATTTCATGGGCAGCCGCCCCCAGCTCGTTGATCGCCGCCGCAACGCTTTCGGTACGATTGGCCTGCTGGTCGGAGTTGGTCATGGAGGAGTTGGAAGCCTTCACTACCCGCATCGCCACATCGCCCAACTGGCCAGCCGTGGAAGCCACCTCGCGTATGGAGCCGTGGATACGCTCAACGAATCGGTTGAACGACTGGGCCAATTCGCCGAACTCATCCTGGGAGGTAATGGCCAGACGCTTGGTCAGGTCGCCGTCACCATCCGCGATGTCACGCATGGCGCGCCCCATCTGATGCAGCGGTTGCATCAGCACGCTGATCAACATGCCCAACAGCAGAATGATGATCACCACGGAAATGACCATCGCAGTAATCGCTGACGTACGGAATTCGCCGAGCATGGCGTAGGCCGCATCCTGATCCAGTACCAGCGCCACATACCAGTTAGCCGAGGAAACGCCTTCTACCTTGGTCAGCGACATGATTTCTGCTTTACCGGCGGACGCAATCTCAGTAACGCCCGCAGTAATCTTCGGCGTATCGGTCGGATAGGCTTCGCTGATGTTCTTCAGAATGAGTTTGCTGTCCGGGTGAATCAGAATCTTGCCGTCACCGCTGACGATGAATGCATAACCATGCCCACCGAAGTTCAGCGAATTGATGGTCTTGGTAATGCTCTCGAGGGAAATGTCAGCACCGGCAACGCCAATGAACTGGTTCTGGTACTTGACCGGCGCCGCCAGTGTAACGACCAACTTGCCAGACGAAGCGGCAATGTACGGTTCAGTCACAACAGTGCCTGGGGCGTTTTGCGCCGCCTTGTACCAGCCACGCGCACGGGGATCATAATCTGCCGGGCGATTACCCGCTGGCACCGAAAACATCACGCCGTCAGTACCACCGAAATAACTGAGCTGGAAATTATCGGTATAAGCCGGGATACCAATGGAGCTCTGCAGATCCGGAATGGCCTTGCCATCCGCCGCGATCCGCTGCGCCATGGATTGCAGCAGCTGGGTACGGCTCTCCAGCCAGGTCTGAATATTCTGAGTCGTCAGGCCACCCAACTGTTGAAGTTCAGCAAAGACATTGGATTTCAAAGTCTGGCGTTGACGGTAATCGTTAACAACAATAAAACAGGTAAATGCAACCACGACCACCAATGCGGCGGCGAGCAGAATCTTTCTGCTGAAACCCAGACTTTTCATCATTGCGGATACTTCCATTACAAAAGAGTTGCTACAGCGCACGGCTGTTCACTGAAACAGTGAACACATTGCGGCGTTTGTACTGGCTCTTTGTGTAAAAGGATAGTGTCCGGAACAAATATATTTATCGGATCCAAATAGTCGGACGTATGACAAGTTAATACGCGATGAATGGTTACATATACGGCGTTTTAAGGCCTAAAGATTTCACACACTCTGCCGACTGCAACGAAATATTAGTGCATCAGACAACATGCAGTCGGCGCCTATGTAACCTCTGACAGGTGATGCCGTCTTCCATTGAACCCAATCCTGAGCTCACCGAGGTTACGAGGCCATCGATAGCGGTTTGTCTGATACTCCGTTATCGCGGCCTCGCGATGCTCGTGCGCTCCTACAAATCCGGGCTTGCTGTACGACAGCGGTGTGTCAGGAATACGGAGCCACTTCCTGCCACAAGGCAGAATTACCGCAAGTTAGTCTTCACCAACTCAAACACCTCATCCCCTCGCCCGCTCAACACGGCGCGCATCATGTACAGGCTGAAGCCTTTGGCCTGGGCCAGTTTGATTTTGGGCGGAATCCCCAGTTCCTGTTTAGCGGTGACGACATCCAGCAATACCGGGCCCGGATGATCGAACGCCTTGCGCAATGCAGCAGGCAACTCTTCGGAACTCTCTACGCGAATACCCAGAATGCCCGCACCCAGAGCGATACCGGCGAAGTTAGTTTCGTACAGATCAGTGCCGTGGGGCACGTAGCCGCCAGCTTTCATTTCCATGTCCACGAAACCCAGCGAGCTGTTGTTGAACACTACCATTTTGATCGGCAGGTCCAGTTGACGAACGCTGAGCAGGTCGCCCATCAGCATCGACAATCCGCCATCGCCGCACAGGGAAATCACTTGTCGGTCCGGATGCGCCGCTTTCGCGCCCAGCGCTTGAGGCATCGCGTTGGCCATGGAGCCATGGTTGAACGAACCCAGCAAACTACGCTTGCCGTTCATGTGCAGATAACGTGCAGCCCACATTGTTGGAGTACCGACATCGACGCTGAAGATCGCGTCAGCATCGGCCTGCTCATCAATCAGCCGGGTCAGGTACTGCGGATGAATCGGGTTGCCCGGCGCCGATGGCGTGGCCAGATCATCCAGCCCTTCCCGTGACTTGGCGTAATGCTTGAGTGCCTTGTCGAGGAAGCGACGGTCTTCCTGACGATTCAGTTTGGGCAGCAGCGCGGCAAGGGTTTCTTTCACGCCGCCGGTCAGGCCCAGGGCTATCGGCGTGCGTCGACCGAGGGCTGTTGGGTCGATGTCGATCTGGACGATTTTGGCGTCCGTCGGGTAGAAGTTCCGGTACGGAAAACTGCTGCCCAGAATTACCAGCGTGTCGCAGGACAACATGGCGTGATAACCCGAGCTGAAACCGATCAGGCCGGTCATGCCGACATCGAATGGGTTGTCATACTCGACGTACTGCTTGCCGCGCAAGGCGTGCACCACGGGCGCGCCAAGACGGTCGGCCAAGGCGACCATCTCGTCATGGGCTCCGGCGCAACCGGCACCGCACAACAAGGTGACTGCTTTGGATTCATTGAGGATGTCGGCCAGCTGCTGGATGTCCGGCTCGCTCGGCGTGACCGTCGGTGGCGCGGTGTCCACCCACTTGGCCAGAGCGTCAGGGGCATCGCTCAGTGCAACGTCGCCTGGCAAAACGATCACCGCAACGCCACGCTGACCAATCGCGGCACGCATGGCGCGCTCCAGCACCCGGGGAAATTGCTCAGGGGTGCTGACCAGTTCGACGAAGTGGCTGCACTCCTTGAACAGTTCCTGAGGATGGGTTTCCTGGAAATAGCCCAGGCCGACTTCCGAAGACGGGATATGCGCCGCAATTGCCAGCACCGGGACCTGGTTGCGATGGCAATCGTAGAGTCCGTTGATCAAATGCAGATTGCCCGGCCCGCAACTGCCCGCGCACACCGCCAGCTTGCCCGTGCTGGCTGCTTCAGCACCGGCGGCAAAGGCGGCGACTTCTTCGTGGCGGGTGTGCATCCAGCGGATGGAGTCGATGCTCTGCAGGCTATCGGTCAAGCCATTGAGGCTGTCGCCGCTCACCCCCCAGATACGGTTGACGCCGGCACTGGCGAGGGTTTGAGCGAGGTGATCGGCAATGGTTTTGGACATGCTGGTTTCCTTGTCGAGACAGATGGAAAACGTAGCCAGTGTCTTGGTACGCATCAGTGATCGACAGGCTGTGCGGCGCACAGTTCAGCTGGTGACAGAACACAGATCAATCTGTGAAGAGCGGATTACCTGCGGGCGGTGCTTGCCCGAAAGACAAGCACGAAAATTCTTGAGACGCACCGCAGTGCACTATCCCGAACTCAACGGTAGGAGCGAACTTGTTCGCGAAGCGCGTCCAACCCTCTCGGCAACAAGTTACCTCCTACCGGACACGTCACTAAACGGTAGGAGCGAACTTGTTCGCGAGGCGGTCGACCTGATTCACCGCATCAAGCCCTATCGCCAACAAGTTGCCTCCTACCTGACCCAGCGCAAACCGGTAGTAGCGAACTTGTTCGCGAGGCGGCAGGCTGATCCACCGCATCAAGCCCTATCGCCAACAAGTTGCCTCCTACCTGACCCAGCACAAACCGGTAGGAGCGAACTTGTTCGCGAGGCGGCAGGACTGATCCACCGCATCAAGCCCTATCGCCAACAAGTTGCCTCCTACCTGACCCAGCGCAAACCGGCAGGAGCGAACTTGTCCGCGAGGCGTCAGACCTGACTCACCGCATCAAGCCCTATCGCCAACAAGTTGCCTCCTACCTGACCCAGCGCAAACCGGTAGGAGCGAACTTGTTCGCG
>NZ_JAGTPI010000104.1:0-11561 GCF_021147825.1 Pseudomonas quasicaspiana | reverse complement strand
CGATTCGGTCTGTCAGTCGATGAATGTATCGACAGTACAGACGCCATCGCGGGCAAGCGCGCTCCTACAGGGTTAACTGCCAGCCCAACTATTTCACATTGACCCTGATCACCCGCGACTCAACCGAAGGATTCAGCGGAATGTGGCTCTTGTCGCCCACCAGCAACTGCAAGGTGTGAGGGCCAGGCGGCAAAGTGACTTCAGTTTCGGTCTGCCCTTTACCGAAATGACGGATGTTGTCAGTCATCGGCAGCGGTGTATTCAGGTCCGGCTGGTCTTTGACGTCGATCAGCAAGTGGTGATGGCCAGTTTCGGGAATGTCTACGCCAGCAGGCGCCACGCCCATGCCCTTGAGGCCAAACTGGACCTTGAACGTCCCCGGCACCGTCTCCCCATCCTTAGGCGAAATGATGTACACCTCGGCCCCGGCAGGTGATGGCGTGCGCGGTACGTCGGCAGCACTGGCCATCAGCGACGCCCCGAACAGCAGGCCTGCGAGAGCGGTTTTTGCAGAAAGGGTTTTCATGGGTTCTCCAGTCAGGCAGTCAGCCCTTGAATGGCATCCCTGTAACCATAGCGCGGCACTGGCTTAACGTTCTGGAGAAGCAGGCTTTATGACAAAGATTTCATGCAAACATCGTTTTGTAGGAGCTGCCGAAGGCTGCGAAGCATTCATCCTGACAGACCGCTATCGCAGCCTTCGGCAGCTCCTACAGGTCAAGCGTTTGTTGCACGACTGAGAGGCGCTTAAAACACCCCATCCCCACGTCGACGAAACCAGCCAGTCAATGAAAGCCGATCACGGCTGGCTGGCATCACCTCGTGGGGGATATCCCCAGACATGAATACCACCAGGCAGCCACCGGTTGGCTGCACGTCATATTCCACGCCGTCATCGAGGAACATGCGCAGCTGTCCACCATGCTCCGGCAGCCAGGCGTTGTTCAGATAAACCACCGCTGAGACCATACGCCGGTCGTCGTCGCGGAAGCGATCCACATGCTTGAGATAGAACGCCCCTGGCGGGTACAGAGCGAAATGGCTTTCGAAGTCTTCCAGCCCCAGAAACAAACCGCGATTCAGCGCCTGACGCAGACTGTCCATCAACCCCAGATAACGATCACAAGGCTCAGACTGCCCGGCCTCCAGCCACTGGATATGATCGCCACGAATCCCTTCGCGAATCTCTTGAAATGGCCCGCGTCCGACAGCAGCAGGCGCGAGTTCACCTTCGGCGGCACGCGTGCGGCACTCGTCGGCCAGCTCCAGCGTCAGGCTTTCAGGCAAGAAAATATTTTGCTGCGACCAGCCGCGGGCAGCGAGGTCGTCGACGATTCGAAGCAGCAGCGGATGATCAGAGGCGATTTGCATGGCGCATAGTATCCAGCCGCCCGGGAATCGGGAAGTGTCCGCACTCGACTGACCACTAAGTGAATGAAATTTCACAGGGGCGGCAAACTCATAACTCGACAAAGCCCCGTAACCACCGGGACAATAGCGACCTGCCGACAGGAGTCCCTATGCGCCGTTTGTTTGTTGTGTTGTTGATGTTCTGCACGATGCCCGCCTGGGCAGACAGCTATGACCAGTTGTACAAGGTCGCCGGCTGGCCAGAACAGCGCGCGCATTTCAACGACGCCCTCAAAGCTGCGCAACAACGCTATCGCAACAGCCTGCCACCTGCGGTATTTCAAGCGCTGGTCAACAACAGCAATCAGCGTTTCGCCCCTCAAGCCATGGATCAACGCGCCGAACAGCGCCTGCGCGAAAGTCTGCGCAACCCCAACCCTGCGCTGCAGTTCTTCCAGTCTCCGCTGGGGCGCAAGATCGTCAACGCCGAATTGACCGCCACTCGCCCTGACCAGTTGGCAAAAAATGCCAAAGGCCTGCCACAGATTCAGGCCGACGCTACTCGCCAACTGTTGATCGGTCACCTCGCCCAGGCACTGCCCGCCAAGCAGGCAGGTGCTGAAGTCAGTCTGGCGATTGCCGGTGTGGCCGCCGACAGCCTGAGCCAAATGATTCCTGGATTGCTGGGCGGCGGTCAGGCTCAGGGCATGCTCGACGGTCAGCGCGAACGTCTAATGGCGCAGATCGAGGCAGACATGAACAACACCTTGCTCTACGTCTACCGCGACCTCTCCGATCCGGAACTGGAAGAGTTTTCCACTTTTGCTGAATCCGCCGACGGCAAGGCTTACTACCAGGCCGCACTGGCGGCGATACGCGCCGGGCTGGCCGTTGGGCAAAGCTCGTCGAGCCTGGCACCTTAAAAACCCCGTTTTTTCAGCCTGCCGATGACAAGACCCGCAGCTCTGTCGCGGAATAACATCAGCCCATCTGGCGGTCCAGAAACGCGAAATAAAGTGCGCGAGTCTCAGGCGTTTCGTTCGCCAGATGATGGCGCGCATTGTCGATCATCAGCACTTTTGGCTCCGCAAATTTCTCGTTCAGCACTTTCAGGTTATGACGCCAGTCAACGGTCATGTCGGCGTCACCCTGGATAATGATCGGGCTGCGTGAGCTTGAAGGGGCGGACTCTATGCGCTTGATCCAGCGCGCCAATGCGCCGACCCAGGCAGTCGGCAAACGACGTGGTTGCAAGGGATCTGCCAACAGAAACGGCAGAAACGCAGGGGCGTTGGAGTTTTCGCTGAAGCGCCGGGCGATGCCCGTGACGAAGGGATTGAGCAGTTGATAGCTCAGCTTTGACCACCCCCACGCCCGAGGCCTGACCAGTGGCGCAAGCAGAATGACCTGACCTTGAGCGGGACTTTCAACGCCACGATCAAGCAAATGGTCGATCAGAATCGCAGCCCCCGTGCTTTGCCCGCAAAGGTGCCATGGCGTGGGCAACTGCAGTGTGCGTGCCTCCTCGAACAAGCGTTGCAGGACGGCCTGATACTCGGCGAAGTCGTCGATGCTGGCGCGCGCACCGCTGGACAGGCCGTGACCGGGCAAATCACACGAGATCACCGCAAAACCCTTGCTCAGCGCCCACTCGATCACATGCCGGAACAGGCCCATGTGGTCATAAAAGCCATGCATGAAAAACAACGTCGCCACGGGTTTATCCGGAATCCAGACCTGCCCGACAATCTCATAACCACCCACATCCATTCTGCCCAGCCAGGTGCGCAGTGGACGCTCCAGCCCCAACCTGTCCAGCACGTAAAAGCGCTGGTACGCCAAACCCTCCGCAGACAGCGGCTGGGCAGCGCTCAACGGTTTCAGACTGTTGCGCAGGGCGTCGGGGTCAAACGTGGCAGACATGGGTTTTCCGGAAGGACGATAAACGGTGCAGGGATATTCAGCTGTATCCCTGAACATCGCAAGCCGGGCCCGCCCAAACAGCTGCAAATGGTTCTCACAGGATTGCATTCAAATGTGAATCAATGCGTCTAGCCGTCCAACATGCCCTCCAATATGCCTACAATCGCGCCTTGTCGCCTTATCTGAGAAGCCGGATGAAACGCAGCCTGTCTATCCTTGTATTCATCATCGCCCTCGTCATTGGCGCGAGCGCCTGGTATCTGCACAGCAAGCAACCTCAGCGTGACGGTGAGCTATCCCTCGCTCACCTCCAGGCGCCAGTCAGCGTGCGTTATGACGAGCGCGGCGTGCCGCATATTCGCGCCGAGAACGAAGCTGATCTGTATCGCGCACTGGGTTATGTGCAAGCTCAGGACCGACTGTTCCAGATGGAGATGATGCGTCGCCTGGCACGGGGCGAACTGGCTGAAGTGCTGGGCCCAAAACTGGTCGCGACGGACAAGCTGTTCCGCAGCCTGCGTATTCGTGAACACGCCGACGACTATGTCGCCCGCCACGACAAAGACACACCGACCTGGAAAGCCCTGCAAGCCTACCTTGACGGCATCAACCAGTATCAGGACAGCCACGCCAAACCGCTGGAGTTCGATCTGCTGGGCATCCCCAAACGACCGTTCACCGCAGAGGACACACTGAGCGTCGGCGGTTACATGGCCTACAGTTTTGCCGCTGCCTTTCGTACCGAGCCTTTGCTGACCTACGTGCGTGACGAACTGGGTGCCGACTACCTGAAAGTCTTCGACCTCGACTGGCAGCCACAGGGCGTTCTTGATCAGCCAGCCAGGCTTTCAAGCAGCGACTGGAAAAACCTCAATCAGCTCGCGTACCTGAGCAGCCAGGCACTTGAAAAAGCGGGTTTACCTCAGTTCGAAGGCAGTAATGCATGGGCGGTTTCCGGCAATAGAACCAAAAGCGGCAAACCGTTACTGGCGGGCGATCCGCACATCCGCTTCTCGGTGCCGGCGGTGTGGTACGAAGCCCATCTGTCCGCGCCGGGCTTTGAGCTGTACGGTCATCATCAAGCGCTCAACCCTTTCGCGTTCCTGGGCAACAACATGGACTTCGGCTGGAGCCTGACCATGTTCCAGAACGATGACCTGGACCTGATTGCCGAGAAGACCAATCCGCAGAACCCCAATCAAGTCTGGTATCACGGGGAGTGGGTCGACATGACCACCACCGAACAACAGATTACGGTCAAAGGCGAAGCGCCGGTCACACTGACGCTGCGCAGGTCGCCTCATGGTCCGATCGTCAACGACGTGATGGGTGTCACCGCAAGCACCACACCGGTTGCCATGTGGTGGTCATTCCTGGAGTCGGAGAACCCGATTCTGGAAGGCTTCTACGAAGTAAACCGTGCCGATACGCTGGATAAAATGCGCGCCGCGGCCGAGAAAATTCAGGCACCGGGGCTGAACATCGTCTGGGCCAATGCCAAAGGCGATATCGGCTGGTGGGCCGCGGCGCAGCTGCCTGTTCGCCCGGAAGGGGTCAACCCGAACTACATCCTCGATGGCAGCACTGAGCAAGCCGACAAGCTGGGCTTTTACCCCTTCAGCGCCAACCCTCAGGAAGAGAACCCTGCGCGCGGCTACATCGTCTCGGCCAACTTCCAGCCACTCTCGCCCACCGGCATGCAAATCCCCGGTTACTACAACCTGGCTGATCGCGGCCAACAGCTGAACCAACAGCTGAGTGATGCCTCGGTGAAATGGGGTCTGGACAACAGCAAAGCGCTGCAACTGGGCACGAAAACTGAGTATGCCAATCGGGTTTTACAGCCTTTGCTTCCAGTCCTCCGCGAGGTCATCAGTGACCCGGAAGAGAAAGCGCTGGTAGAGCGACTGGCCAACTGGAAAGGCGACTACACGGTTGATTCGGTAGGCGCGACGTTATTCAACCAGTTCCTCTTCGACCTGAGCGAAGAAGTCTTCCACGATGAGCTGGGCGATGGTCTCTTTGAAACGCTGCTATCAACAAGGGTGATCGATGCTGCCCTGCCCCGCGTAGCCGCCGACGCCAGTTCGCCGTGGTGGAACAATCGTAATTCGCCGCTCGAAGAGAACCGCGCCAACACCGTCAAAGTCGCGTGGCACGCCACGGTGTCGCACCTGAAATCCACATATGGGCTCAACGCGGACGAATGGCGCTGGGGCAAAGCCCACACCCTGACCCACGCTCATCCGCTGGGCACGCAAAAGCCGCTGGATACGCTATTAAACGTCGGTCCGTTCGCAGCGCCAGGCACTCATGAAGTGCCGAACAATCTTTCGTCACGCATCGGACCTGCGCCTTGGCCAGTGACCTACGGCCCCTCAACCCGCCGCCTGATCGACTTCGCCGACCCGGCCCACGCGCTCGGCATCAACCCCGTCGGACAGAGCGGCGTGCTGTTCGACAAGCATTATTCGGATCAGGCACAGACCTACATCAACGGCGAGTACGTGCCGCAGCATCTGAGCGAAGAGGATGTGGCGAAGAATGCACAAGGCACCTTGAGGTTGATGCCGGGGCACTGATTAAGCGGCGGCGGAGATTTACCCTGTGGGAGCGAATTCATTCGCGAATGGGCGGCACATTCAAAATATCTTTGTCTGATGTACCGCATTCGCGAATAAATTCGCTCCCACTAGGTTCACGTCGTGCCAACTGATACTAAACCGGCGCAGCCGCGCGGCGTGGGTCGGGCTGTTTGTAGCTATCAGCCGCGCTTTCTTCGATGGCTTGCTGGATGGCTTTCTTGCGCTGTTGCTCGGCACGGCGGCTGAAGAACCAGACCAGGAAAGTTGCGCACGAAACGGCCAGCAGAATCAGGCTCGCGACGGCGTTGATTTCCGGCTTAACACCCAGGCGTACAGCGGAGAAGACTTCCATCGGCAAGGTCGTTGAACCCGGACCAGAGACAAAGCTCGCCAGTACCAGATCGTCCAGCGAAAGCGCAAAAGACATCATGGCCCCCGCCGCCAGCGAAGGCGCGATCATCGGGATGGTGATCAGGAAGAACACCTTCCAGGGCCGCGCACCAAGATCCATGGCAGCTTCTTCGATGGACAAGTCCAGCTCACGCAACCGTGCCGAAACCACCACGGCCACATAAGCCGCGCAGAACGTGGTGTGAGCGATCCAGATGGTGACGATGCCCCGCTCTTGCGGCCAGCCGATCAACTGGGCCATGGCCACGAACAGCAGCAACAGCGACAGGCCGGTAATCACTTCAGGCATGACCAGCGGCGCCGTCACCAGCCCACCGAAAAACGTGCGGCCTTTGAAGCGTGTGATGCGGGTCAACACGAACGCTGCCATGGTACCCAGAGCTACCGCTGCAATCGCCGTGTAGGTGGCGATTTCCAGAGAGCGCATCACCGAGCCCATCAGTTGCGAGTTATCCAGCAGCCCGACATACCAGTGCACCGACCAGCCACCCCAGACCGTGACCAGTTTGGAGGCGTTGAACGAGTAGATGACCAGAATCACCATCGGTGCATAGATGAACAGCAGCCCAAGGACCAGCATCATGTTTGAGAATCGAAAGCCTCTCATGCCCTGCCCTCCAGCTCTTTGGCCTGACTGCGGTTGAACAGAATGATCGGCACGATCAGGATCAACAGCATGATCACCGCCAACGCCGAAGCCACCGGCCAGTCACGGTTGTTGAAGAACTCTTGCCACAACACGCGGCCAATCATCAGGGTTTCCGGCCCGCCCAGCAGCTCAGGAATAACAAACTCACCAACCACCGGAATGAACACCAGCATGCAACCCGCAATGACGCCGTTCTTGGACAGCGGCACGGTGATCTTCCAGAAGCTGTTGAAGTTACTCGAGCCCAGGTCAGACGCCGCCTCAAGCAGGCTTGCGTCATGTTTAACCAGGTTGGCGTACAGCGGCAGGATCATGAACGGCAGGTACGAATACACCACGCCGATATAGACGGCCAGATTGGTATTCAGAATCTGCAACGGCTCGTCGATGAGGCCCAGCCACATCAGGAACGCATTGAGCAGCCCGTTATTGCTGAGGATGCCCATCCACGCGTACACCCGGATCAGAATCGCGGTCCAGGTCGGCATCATGATCAACAGCAACAGCACGGTTTGCAGTTCCTTGCGTGCGGTCGCAATGGCATAGGCCATCGGGAAGCCGATCAACAAGCACAGCAAGGTGCTGAAGAACGCCATTTTCAGCGAGCCCAGATACGCCGAAATGTACAGGTCATCGCCTGTCAGCAACGCGTAGTTGGCGAAGTTGAGGATGACCTCGAACTTCTGCTCGGCGTAGCTGAAGATTTCGGTGTAGGGCGGAATCGCCACGTCGGCTTCGGCAAAACTGATCTTGATGACGATCAGAAACGGCAGAGCAAAGAAAAGAAACAGCCAGAGGAACGGCGCTCCAATGACGAGCTGCCGGCCGTTGGGGGTTATCCGCCCCAGAGCACGCTTGATTTTGCGTATCTTCATGAGCGCAATACCACGCCGCTGTCGTCTTCCCACCAGACAAACACTTCATCGCCCCAGGTCGGTCGTGTGCCTTGGCGCTCGGCGTTGGCAACGAACGACTGCACCAGCTTGCCGCACGGCAGTTGCACGTAGAACACCGAATGGCCGCCCAGATACGCGATGTCGTGGACTTTGCCCCGCGACCAGTTGTATTCGAAGCTCGGCTGCTCTGTGGTGACCAGCAGTTTCTCCGGACGCAACGCGTAGGTGATGTGTTTGTCTTCCACCGAGGTCGTCACGCCGTGGCCGACGTAGATATTGCGCTCCAGCTCGGGGCTGCGAATCAGGGCATGGCCTTCCATGTCCTCGATCACTTCGCCTTCGAACAGGTTGACGTTACCAATGAATTCGCAGACCAGGCGGCTGGTCGGGGTTTCGTAGATGTCGATCGGGCTGCCGATCTGAGCGATCCACCCCAGGTGCATGATCGCGATGCGTTCAGCCATGGTCATGGCTTCTTCCTGGTCGTGGGTCACCATCACGCAGGTCACGCCGACCCGCTCGATGATCTCCACCAGTTCCAATTGCATCTGCGAACGCAGTTTCTTGTCCAGCGCGCCCATCGGCTCGTCGAGCAACAACAGCTTGGGCTTCTTCGCCAGGGAACGAGCCAGCGCCACACGCTGACGCTGACCGCCAGACAATTGATGAGGCTTGCGACGCGCATACTGGGTCATTTGCACCAGCTTGAGCATTTCAGCGACGCGCTCGGTGATTTCCGCCTTGGGCAGCTTGTCCTGCTGAAGACCGAACGCGATGTTCTGCTCCACCGTCATGTGCGGAAACAGCGCGTAGGACTGGAACATCATGTTGATCGGACGCTCGTACGGCGGCATGTCGGTGATATCGACGCCATCGAGGAAGATCCGCCCTTCTGTCGGCCGCTCGAAACCGGCCAGCATGCGCAGCAGCGTTGACTTGCCGGAGCCGGAACCGCCCAGCAAGGCGAAAATCTCGCCCTTGTTGATTTGCAGGGACACGTCGTCCACGGCAATCGTCTCATCGAATTTCTTCGTGACCCGATCGATTTTGACCAGCACCTGCTTGGGTTGCTGATCGCCTTCGAGTGATTTCTTGTAGGCGCCGGAGGCAACTGCCATGGGTGAAACTCCCAACTGGTTTGCAGCCCGGTCTGCATGACCGGGCGCGGGGTCTTTTATTTACCGGATTTGATTCGGGTCCAGCTGCGCGTCATGACGCGCTGAATCTTCGGCGGCAACTCGGAATTGACGTACAGGCGCTCCTGCACTTCCTTGGACGGATAGACCGCCTCATCCGCGCGAATGTCCTTGTCCATGAATTCGTCTGAAGCCGGGTTCGGGTTGGCGTAACCCACTTCGTCACTGACCTCAGCGATCACCTTAGGCTCAAGCATGTAATTGATGAATGCGTGGGCCTGTTTGGTATTTTTCGAGTCCGCAGGGATCGCCAGCATGTCGAACCACAGGTTGCCGCCCTCTTTCGGGATGCTGTAGGCGATGTTCACGCCTTTGCCTGCTTCCTCCGCCCGGGATTTGGCCTGGAACACGTCGCCCGAGAAACCGGCCGCTACGCAGATATCGCCATTGGCCAGATCGGTGATGTATTTGGAGGAGTGGAAATAAGTCACGTAAGGACGAATCTCCATCAGCTTGGCTTCGGCCTTTTTATAGTCGGCTTCGTTCGTGCTGTTGGGGTTCAGGCCCAGATAATTGAGCATGGCCGGGAGCATTTCATCGGCAGAATCGAGCATGGCTACGCCACAGCTCTGCAGCTTCTTGATGTTTTCAGGTTCGAACAGCACCGACCAGGAGTCGATCTTGTCGACACCCAATACCGCTTTGACTTTCTCGACGTTGTAACCGATGCCGTTGGTGCCCCACAGATACGGCACAGCGTACTGGTTACCCGGATCGTTTTTCTCCAAACGCTTGAGCAGCGCCGGGTCGAGATTCTTGTAGTTCGGCAGCTGGCTCTTGTCGAGCTTCTGGAACGCGCCCGCTTTGATCTGCTTGCCGAGGAAGTGGTTGGACGGCACGACAACGTCATAGCCCGTGCGGCCCGCGAGCAGCTTGGCTTCCAGGGTTTCATTGGAGTCGAACACGTCGTACATCGGCTTGATGCCGGTGGTTTTTTCGAAGTCTTCGAGGGTGGTTTTGCCGATGTAATCGGACCAGTTATAAATATGCACGGTGGGTGCGGCGTGCGCTGCGACGGTAGCTGTCAGCGTGGCGGCGGCGAGCATGGATTTGGCAAATAAAGAAATAGACACGTGAACAATCCTTTTTGAGGTGGGGTCTGGTGCCCGTGTCGGAAAGTTGAGCAGATCAGGTCGGAAAAATCCGGGGGCGCAACTTACCGTTGTTGACCGCGTATCGCAAAAAAACTTTATGTGACAGTGCCTTGGACTTACCTGTAGGAGCTGCCGAAGGCTGCGATGCAATGTCTCTGACACACCGCTATCGCAGCCTTCGGCAGCTCCTACAGGTTTTCCGTCAGCCGGGATTATTTACCCGACTTAATCTTGGTCCAGCTGCGGGTCATGATCCGCTGGGTGGCGGCTGGCAAGTCAGCGATGGCGTAAAGCTTGGCAAGCACATCAGCAGGTGGGTAAACACCCGGGTCGCTGGTGATGTCTTTATCGACCAGGGCCGTTGCCGCCGAGTTACCGTTCGGGAAGCGGACTTCGTTGGTGATCTCGGCCATGATTTCCGGCTGCAGCAGGAAGTTCATGAACTTGTAGGCACCGTCGACGTTTTCCGCGTCTTTAGGGATTGCCACCATGTCGTAGAAGCTGCCAGCACCTTCTTTCGGAATGTTGTAGCTGACTTTCACCTTGCCACCGGCTTCTTCAGCGCGGGATTTGGCCTGATAGATATCGCCCGAGTAACCCACGGCGACGCAGATGTTGCCGTTGGCCAGGTCGGAGATGTATTTCGAGGAGTGGAAATAGCCAATCGAAGGACGGATTTTCATGAACAGCGCTTCGGCTTCAGCCAACTGTTTCTTGTCCTGGCTGTCGGTTGGATAACCGAGGTAGTGCAGGGCAATCGGCAGCATTTCGGTTGGCGAATCGAGGAAGCTGATGCCACAGGATTTCAGCTTCGCGGCGTTCTCTGGCTTGAACAGCAAGTCCCAGGAATTGACCGGAGCGTCGGCACCCAATGCGGCTTTGACTTTGTCCGGGTTGATACCGATACCAATCGAACCCCACATGTACGGGAAGGCGTGCTTGTTGTCCGGGTCGCTGACCGACACGGCTTTGAGCAGGTCGGTGTTCAGGTTTTTGTAGTTGGACAGCTTGGACTTGTCCAGCGGCTGGTAAACCCCGGCTTTGATCTGCTTGGCCAGGAAGTTGTTCGACGGCACGACGATGTCGTAACCGGACTTGCCGGCAAGCAGCTTGGCTTCCAGGGTTTCGTTACTGTCGAACACGTCGTAAACGACTTTGATGCCCGACTCTTTTTCGAATTTGGAGATGGTGTCCTTGGCGATGTAATCGGACCAGTTGTACACGTGCAGCACTTTGTCGTCGGCCTGCGCAGCAGCGGCCACGACACCCATGAGGGACAAAGCGAGGAGGGTCTTGCCAAATTTCTTCATGTGTACAACTCCAGTGTTATTAGGTAGCGGCTTCTAGCCATTAGTCTGGCAATTTCCGGGGCACGCTTTCAAGCTTTCATGTGGGAGCCGGGCTTGCCCGCGATAAGGCTGGACGCGGTTCACTTTAGATCGCGTCCAGCCTTATCG
>NZ_JAGTPI010000103.1:0-11564 GCF_021147825.1 Pseudomonas quasicaspiana | reverse complement strand
GAGGCACCTGTGGGAGCGAATTCATTCGCGAAGAGGCCGGTGCGTCTGGCACTGACTCAGTGTATGGAATACCGCTTTCGCGAATGAATTCGCTCCCACTGGAAATTTCGACTCTTACCAGTAATTCTCAACAACTACCTGACCCGGCCGACGCGTCAGGTTCAGGTTCATGTCGCGCGCTTTGAGCAACGCCCGGGTGTCTTCGATCATCTGTGGGTTACCGCAGATCATGACCCGCGAGTGCTCGGGGGTTAACGGCAAACCTGCCGCGGCCTCCAGCTCATCACTTTCAATCAGCTGTGTAATCCGGCCGTTCAACGCGCCGGGGACCTGTTCGCGTGTAACAACCGGGACATAGATAAACTTGTCGGCGTATTCAGCGAGGTACTCACGCTCGGTCAGCCCGGCAATCAGCGGCTGATACGCCAATTCCTTCTCCTCACGGGCGCTGTACACCAGAACGATACGTTCGAATTTTTCCCACACCTCGAAATCCTGAAGAATCGACAGGAACGGCGCAACACCTGTGCCTGTGGATAACAGCCAGAGGTCACGGCCGTCAGTAAATCTGTCCACCGTCAGATAACCCGTCGCCAGCTTTTCGATGAACAGCGTGTCACCTTCACGCAATCGGCTCAGCTCACTGGTGAACTCGCCACCCGGCACGACAATGGAGAAGAACTCCAGAAATTCGTCATGAGGTGAGGACGCCATTGAATACGCACGCCAGACTACGCTTCCATCCGCCTTGGCGACCCCCAGACGGGCGAATTGCCCCGCCGTAAAGCGAAAGCCCGGATCGCGAGTAGTGCGCAGCGTGAACAGGCTCGGGGTCAATGGCGTCACATTGAGCAGCGTCTGGCGGGTGTATTTTTCTTCACTGGCGGTCATGGTCGATCCTGACTCCTGCACGTAAACGGAGGTGCCCAGTGTCCCGCAAAGTGCAGCGGATAAACACCGCTGGTTTGTAGTGACATCCGCATCCTGAAAAATGTAGAGGCTCGCAAGTAATACGAAGCAGCCCGGTTCAAACAAACCTTTTTAGATCATTTGTCTCTTGAACGTATAGCTACATTGGCCAGTGAAATGACACAGACCCTTCTGCGTCCGGCCCTGCAACCCATCAGTCATTCTTTAACTTGCCCCTGGGATAAAAAGCCAGCACTCCACCGGTCTGCGCGGTCGCTGCACCGGGTTTAAGCGCGGCGATTTTTCCTACACTTAGGAACATGAACAACGGACATGAGCTGGATCGACAGGGAGGCAAAAATGGGGACCCGATCTTTAGAAGCGCTGCACAGTTACGGCGTGATGCGACTGACGGCCAGAGAAGTCGAGATACTGAAATGGACGGCTGAAGGAAAAACCGCGGGGGACATCGCTATCATTCTGAGCATGAAGGAGCGCACGGTTCACTTTCACGTCGCGAATGCGGTGCAAAAAATGGGCGTTTGCAACAAGACAGCAGCAGTGGTCCAGGCGGCACTCAGCGGAATATTCTAACTAATGACGCAAGGACAGGTACCCCGTGACAAAAAGCACGTAAAATCACCCGCCTTGACCAGCCCACCGTTTCACGGGCCTCGGTGACCAATCGTCGATTGTCAGAGTTTTCCCGCCCATGCCGTTGCTTGATACCCCGCTCGCCCAGCTTGACCTCATCCGCCAACCGGAACAGCAAGACGAACCACTGCAGGCGTTCGACGCTGCCGATGAATACCTGCTCAACTATGTAGCGGAGCATGGGCTGACGCTGCAAAGCAAAGTGCTGGTGCTCAACGACAGCTTCGGCGCGCTGGCAGCCAGCCTTGCCCGGCATGCGGCCGTCACCAGCAGCACCGACTCCTGGCTCGCGGCCCATGGCTTGCAGAAAAACCTTGTACGCAACGGCATGGCCTATGACGCGGTTACTTTGGTGCCCGCCAGTGAAACAGCACCAGGCCCGTTCGACTGGGTGTTGATCCGTGTGCCGAAAACCCTCGCGCTGCTGGAAGAACAATTGATTCGCCTGCAAGGCCAACTGGCTCCCGGCGCTCGTGTCGTCGCTGCCGCGATGATCAAGCACTTGCCTCGCTCAGCTGGCGAGTTGCTGGAAGAATACGTCGGTCCGGTCAGCGCTTCTCTTGGAGTGAAAAAAGCCAGACTGCTGTTCGCGACGCCGCAACCCAAAAAGAACGCTCCGTCGCCCTACCCGACCCGCTACAAACTGGACGAGCCTGCTATTGAACTGGTGAATCACGCCAACGTGTTCTGCCGTGAAGGCCTGGATATCGGCACTCGCGCTTTCCTGCCACATCTGCCAAAGAATCTGGGCAGCGCACGGGTTGCTGACCTTGGCTGTGGCAACGGTGTATTGGCGATTGCCAGTGCCTTGGAGAACCCTCAAGCGCACTACACGCTGGTGGATGAGTCGTACATGGCGGTGCAGTCAGCGGAGCAGAACTGGCGTACGGCATTGGGCGAACGTGAAGTGATCTTGCGTGCCGATGACGGCCTGGCAGGGCAAGAGCCAGACTCCCTCGATGTGGTGTTGTGCAATCCGCCGTTTCACCAACAACAAGTCGTCGGAGACTTTCTAGCCTGGCGCATGTTCCAGCAAGCCCGTGCCGCCTTGGTACCAGGGGGCGCGTTGTACGTGGTGGGCAATCGTCACCTGGGTTATCACACCAAACTGGCGCGCCTGTTTCGTGGTGTTGAGCAAGTGGCGGCTACACCGAAGTTTGTGATTCTCAAGGCGCGTAAGTAACAACTTCGCCCAAACGACGACCCTGTAGGAGCTGCCGAAGGCTGCGAAAGCGTTTTGTCCGATACACCGCAATTCGCAGCCTTCGGCAGCTCCTACAGGATCGCTATCGGCATGGCAAAAAAAACCCTCCAGTGGAGGGTTATAAAACCGCGTCGATGGGACGCAGGATGGGATTCTTAATCAGTGGGTCGTCAGACCCGCAGCGTTCATGAACAGTCGCAATATGCTTGCGACGATGAACAGTGCAAATACGCTCGCAGCCCAGATACCGACCAGCCACGCCAGACGTTGCCACAGTGGCTTCTTCAGGGCCGGGTCTTGCTCTTCATGAAAAGATTCTTTGCCAGACATCGCCAGTCTCTCCTCTATCGATAGCCCCAACGCCGAGCGTTGGGGCGGTCATCTGCTAGTGGTAACCGTCTTCGTGGGTCACCTTGCCGCGGAACACGTAGTAGCTCCAGAAGGTGTAAACCAGAATCAACGGGATGATGAACAGCGTACCCACCAGCATGAAGCCCTGGCTTTGCGGTGGCGATGATGCATCCCAGATCGACACCGACGGCGGGATGATGTTCGGCCACAGGCTGATACCCAGACCGCTGTAGCCGAGGAAAATCAGCAGCAGCGTCAGCAGGAATGGCGTGTAGTTAGCGTTGCGCGCCACAGCCTTGAACAGGCCATACATGGTGACTAGCACCAGAACCGGAACCGGCAGGAACCAGAACAGATTCGGCAAAGTGAACCAGCGGTTGGCAATGTCAGGGTGCGCCAGCGGCGTCCAGATACTTACAACACCAATCACTACCAGCAAGGCGGTAGCCAACGGACGTGCCAGGTTGTGCATGGCTTTCTGCAAGGCGCCTTCGGTCTTCATGATCAGCCAGGTACAACCCAGCAGCGCATAAGCAACGATTAGCGCCAGACCGCAGAACACGGTGAACGGCGAGAACCAGTCCAGATCACCGCCCGCGAACTGACGATTGACCACCGGAATACCGTCGATGAACGCACCCAGTGCTACACCCTGAAAGAACGTTGCGGTCAGCGAGCCGCCGATGAAGGCTTTGTCCCACAGGTGACGTTTTTCATCGGTTGCCTTGAAGCGAAACTCGAAAGCGACACCGCGGAAAATCAGGCCGATGAGCATCAGGATCAGCGGCAGGTAGAGCGCCGACAACACCACCGAATAAGCCAGCGGGAAAGCACCGAACAACCCGGCGCCCCCCAATACCAGCCAGGTTTCATTACCGTCCCAGACCGGTGCAACAGTGTTCATCATGACGTCGCGGTCGGTCTTGTCCTTCATGAACGGGAAGAGAATCCCGATGCCGAGGTCGAAGCCGTCCATCACTACATACATCATCACGCCGAAGATGATGATGATTGCCCAGATGAGTGGAAGATCAATACCCATGACTCAGTTCCCCTTGCCCAGACTGTCGAGATTGTCGCCATCTTCCGCGCCTTCAACAGCTGCGGAGAGTGGACGGGCGGGTGTACGGTTCTGACCTGGGCCACCTTCAGGGACATGCTCGACGTAGGCTTTAGGACCTTTGCGCACCAGACGCATCATGTAGCCAAGACCGGCACCGAACAGCACGAAGTAAACCACTACGAACATCACCAGCGTGATGCTCATCTGCATGACACTGTGCCCGGACGACGCGTCGGAAGTACGCATCAGGCCGTAGACGACCCAAGGCTGACGGCCGATTTCAGTGGTGAACCAGCCTGCCAGGATGGCGATCAAGCCGGACGGCCCCATCCACAAAGCCAGATACAGGAACGCTCGGGAGTTATAAAGCGTGCCGCGCTTGCGCAGCCAGAGGCTCCACAAACCGGTGAAGATCATCAGGAAGCCGAGACCGACCATGACCCGGAACGACCAGAAAACGATGGTCGAATTAGGACGGTCTTCCGGTTTGAATTCCTTGAGGGCCGGTACTTGTTTGTCCAGGCTGTGAGTCAGGATCAGGCTGCCCAGGTACGGAATTTCAACCGCGTACTTGGTGCGCTCTTCCTTCATATCCGGCAAGCCAAACAGGATCAACGGCGTCGGCTCGTCACCGACGTTTTCCCAGTGACCTTCAATCGCGGCGATTTTCGCCGGTTGATGCTCAAGGGTATTCAAGCCATGGAAGTCGCCAACCACCGCCTGTACAGGAGCAACGATCAAGGCCATCCACATTGCCATCGAGAGCATTTTGCGGATTTGTGGAGTGTCCCGGCCACGCAACAGATGCCACGCAGCAGACGAGCCGACAAAGAATGCCGTCGCTACGAATGCCGCAATGGACATGTGCAGCAGGCGATACGGGAAGGACGGGTTGAACACCACTGCGAACCAGTCAGTCGGGATCACCCGGCCGTCGATGATTTCGTAACCTTGCGGGGTCTGCATCCAGCTATTGGAGGACAGAATCCAGAACGTCGAGATCAGGGTGCCGATGGCGACCATGACCGTAGAGAAGAAGTGCAGGTTGCGCCCGACGCGGTTCCAGCCGAACAGCATCACGCCCAGAAAGCCGGCTTCGAGGAAGAAGGCTGTGAGCACTTCGTACGTCAGCAGCGGCCCGGTGACGGCCCCGGCAAAGTCGGAGAAGCGGCTCCAGTTGGTACCAAACTGATACGCCATGACCAGACCGGACACCACGCCCATGCCGAAGTTGACGGCAAAGATCTTCGACCAGAAATGGTAAAGGTCTCGGTAGACGTTGTTGTGGGTCTTGAGCCACAGGCCTTCCAGCACCGCCAGGTAACTTGCCAGACCGATGGTAATGGCAGGGAACAGGATGTGGAACGAGATGGTAAACGCGAACTGAATTCGGGCGAGCTCAATTGCATCCAAACCGAACATTGGGTTTTCCTCTATCAGGTGATACGGCTGGTGACGCGAGGTCAGCAGCCACTGCCCCCCACTGGTAAGGAGCGCGGCAGGTTGAAAACGTTCTGGGTGATGGAAGAAAAAAGGCTCAGCCCTTTCCATCGGCCCATTGCGCAACCTTGAAGTCCGTCAAGCCGCCTGCCGTTTCTTTTGCCTTGTGGGCATTGACGCAGATCAACTGACTGTCAAAGAGTAGTCCCATTTCAACCTCTCGGACGTGTGGTCTTTTGCCGCGTGGCGAGTTGTCTCACCGCTCTGCGGCCCTGTTTTGCAGGCACATGAGAAGAATTTTCATTGCGACGGGCTATGGCTGTGACACGAGAAAACCTTCAGATCTGGATCCAATCTGACCGGCTTTTCATGCAACTAACTGTTACAAACTGATAATCTGGCCACTCTCCCCTGCCTGGCTGTTGTTGCTCATGCCGACTCAAGCCCCAGTGTTACTGCGCCACCATCGTCCGTTCGTCGCTTTTTGGTTTGCCCGCATTTTTACGGCCAGCGGTTTTCAGATGCTGACGGTGGCCATTGGCTGGAATCTCTACCAGTTAACCGGCAACGTGCTGGACCTCGGACTCGTCGGTCTGGTGGAGTTCGCGCCTCGTGTGTTGTTCATGCTGCACACCGGGCATGTGGCGGATCGGTACGACCGCCGCAAAGTGGCCGCCATTTGCCAGACCGCGCAGGCATGTATCGCACTGGCGCTGTTCATCGGCAGCAGCACCGACAGTGTCACGCGGGAAATGATCTTTATCCTGGCCTTTGCGCTAGGCGCGTCCCGTTCATTCGAAATGCCCACCACTCAGGCTTTGCTGCCGAGCATCGTGCCCCCTGCCCTTTTCCCTCGGGCAGTGGCCGCAGCGCAATCGGCACAGCAATCGGCAACCATCGTCGCTCCGGCATTGGGCGGCTTTCTTTACGCGTTCGGCAGCAGCTGGGTGTACGGGCCAACCGTATTACTTTACGTAATCGCCTGCTCGCTGATGCTCAGCCTGCCTGCTCGCCAGACACCGCTGAACAAAAACAAGGCCACCATGGACTCGTTACTGGCCGGAATTCGCTTCATCCGCAGCCGTCCGGACGTACTCGGCGCGATTTCGCTGGACCTGTTCGCGGTGCTGCTGGGTGGCGCCACCGCGTTGTTGCCGGTGTTTGCCAAGGACATTCTGCTGACCGGCCCCTGGGGGCTGGGCATGCTGCGCTCGGCACCTGCAGTCGGCGCACTGGCGATGTCGCTGTGGCTTGCTCATTTCAACGTTGAACGGCATGTAGGGCGGGTGATGTTTACCGCCGTCGGCGTATTCGGCGTGGCAACCATCGCGTTCGGCCTGTCGACATCGTTCTGGTTTTCCATGGCGGTGCTGGTGGTGCTCGGCGCAGCGGACATGATCAGCATGGTGATCCGCGCATCCTTCGTGCAACTGGAAACCCCGGATGAAATGCGCGGCCGGGTCAGCGCAGTGAACGGGCTGTTCATTGGCGCTTCGAATCAGTTGGGTGAGTTTGAATCAGGCCTGACCGCGCACTGGTTCGGCGTGGTTCCGGCGGTGGTGATGGGGGGCGTCGGCACCCTGGCGGTGACGGGTATCTGGATCAAACTGTTCCCGACCCTCGCCAACCGCGACCGCATGCGGGATGTGGTCGCGGAGGCCGAGCCGCAGAAGGTGTAGGGTTTCAGCGTGGCTGGAACCTGTGGGAAGTCCCCACGTCATCACGTGATTTCTGTGGGAGCCGGGCTTGCCCGCGATGCATGAGACGCAGATTAAAGACATACCGCGTCATCGTTTATCGTCGGCAAGCTTAGCTCCTACAAAGTTGCGAGTTTGCAAAGGGGGGATGTGGTCAGAGCACCTTATCCAGCGTTATCGGGAAGTCCCGAACCCGCTTGCCGGTTGCATGGTAAATCGCATTGGCGACTGCCGCCGCGACGCCGACGATGCCAATCTCGCCCACGCCTTTTGAGCCCAGCGCGTTAACGATATCGTCGTTCTCTTCAACAAAAATCACGTCGATGTCGTTGATATCGGCGTTAACCGGGATGTGGTACTCGGCGAGGCTGTGGTTCATGAAGCGGCCCAGTTTATGGTCACTCTGGGTTTCTTCCTGCAGTGCCATGCCCAGCCCCCAGACAACGCCGCCAAGTATCTGGCTGCGAGCCATTTTCGGGTTGACCACTCGGCCTGCTGCCACTGCGCTGACCACCCGGCTGACGCGAATCGTGCCCAAATCTTCATCAACCTGCACCTCAACGAATACGGCTGAGTGTGTAGCGGTCGAATAGCCCTCGCGCTTCGCATCAGGCTCGGCGTCGACCTGCACCTGCAAACCTTCAGGCCAACTGCTCAGCACTTCACTCAGTGCCAACCGGTGATCGCCCAGCGAAACGTATCCATCAGCCACGGTCATTTGCTCGACTTTCGCGGCGAAGAACTTCGCGTCGATCTGACCCGCTGCGGTGAACAACTTCTCACGCAACGCCTTGCTGGCCTGCTGCACAGCAGTGCCCACGGATGACACCGTGAACGAACCACCCTGCAAGGGCGCGGTTGGCAACGACGAATCCCCCAGCACAAAAGTGGTGTCTTCAACAGCAACGCCCGCTGCTTCGGCCGCGATCTGCGTCATCACCGTGTAAGTGCCGGTGCCGATATCGGTTGTCGCACTGCTGACGGTCAATTTGCCCTGTGCGTCGATGTGCGCTTTGGCACTGGCTTTCATCTGCATCGCCTCCCAGACACCGCCCGCCATGCCCCAGCCGATCAATTGACGGCCTTCACGCATGCTGCGCGGCTCAGGATTGCGATGGCTCCAGCCAAAGCGATCAGCGCCCTGGGCGTAGCAAGCCTGCAACTGTTTGCTGGAATACGGCTTGTCTTCGTTGCCATTGCGATCAGCGAAATTGACCAGACGCAGTTGCACCGGGTCCATTGCCAGCGCAACAGCCAGTTCGTCCATGGCGCACTCGAGGCCAATCAGACCCAGTGCAGCACCAGGCGCGCGCATGTCCAGTGGGGTGTAAACGTCCAGCGGTGCCAACTTGTAAGTGAGTTCAACGTTGTCGCATTTGTAGAGCATGCCGCTCCATTCCACGACGTGCTCGCTGAAATCTTCAAAGCGGGACGTCTGACCGATTGCCCCGTGCCCTACTGCCAGCAAACGGCCATCGGCGGCTGCACCGAGACGCAAGTGCTGCAAGGTGCGTGGACGATAACCAAAAGTGAACATCTGCTGCCGGGTCAGGGTGACGCGCACTGAACGCTTGAGCTCCAGCGCCGCCATGACCGCCAGCGGCAGTTGATATTGCGGACGCAGCCCGGAACCGAACGCTCCGCCGACAAAGGCAGCCAGCACCTGAATCTTGTCTTTTGCGATGCCGAACACGTTGTGCAGATAGTCCTGACAGTTTTGCGGCCCTTGGGTCTTGTCATGGACTTGCAGACTGCCATCATCCTTGTAAAACACCGTCGAAGCATGTGGCTCCATCGGGTTGTGATGCTCGACCGGCGTGCTGTAATGGGCATCGACGGTCAGTGCGGAATTGGCAAAGCCCGCCTGAAAGTCACCGCGCGGCGGGGGCAGTTCGGCTGGCGCGGCGTAGCTGTCGCCCTGCACTTCCAGCAGATCGGTTTCATGAGCCTCGACCAGATATTCGATACGCACCAGAGAACCGGCGTAACGCGCCAGCTCAAGGGTTTCAGCCACGACAAGCGCCAGCGGCTGGCCGCTGTACAGCACGCGATCGTTATACAGCGGACGAAATGGCGAGCCGTCTGCCGAGTCGGCGTCTTCATAGTTCTCGTCGTAACTGGCGAGCTTGGGACGGTTCTTGTGATCAAGCACCATCACAACGCCCGGCACGCGCAGGGCTTCGGTGATGTCGATGTGCGTCACACGACCGCGAGCGATGGTGCTGGAGACCACGCTGCCATGCAGCAGACCGGTTTCCGGATACTCACCGGCATAACGTGCCTGACCGGTAACCTTAAGCTTGCCATCGACGCGATCAAGCGCTTGGCCCAGTGGCGAAACAGACGTATTCATTGGGCGCTTCCTCCTGTGGCGGCTGCATCGACCGCGGCATCGCTGAGGGTACGAATGATCGCCCGACGTGCCAGTTTGACTTTAAAAGCGTTGTGTTCCAGCGGCTCGGCATCGGCCAGCAGTGCATCGGCGGCGGCTGCGAAGTTCTCGCGGGACACCGGCTTGCCTACCAGCATTTGCTCCACGGCCTTGTCGCGCCATGGCTTGTGAGCAACACCACCCAACGCCAGTCGCACGTTGCGGATGACATCGCCATCAAGCTCAAGGGAAGCCGCAACCGAGATCAGCGCAAAGGCGTAGGAGGCCCGATCGCGGATTTTCAGGTACTTGCCCTGACCCGCGAAGCTGGCCGGCGGGAGTTCGATTGCGGTGATCAGCTCGTCATCAGCCAATTGGTTGTCACGCTGAGGCGCATCGCCGGGCAGACGATGGAAGTCGGCAAACTCGATGGTGCGCTGTCCTGCGCGTCCCTGAACATGGACAACAGCCTCAAGTGCGGCAAGGGCTACGCACATGTCCGAAGGGTGGGTCGCAACGCATTCATCGCTGGCCCCCAGGATCGCGTGGATACGGTTCAGGCCGTCGCGCGCCGGGCAACCGCTGCCAGGCTCGCGCTTGTTGCACGGCACAGTGGAGTCATAGAAGTAATAGCAACGGGTGCGCTGCAACAGGTTGCCCCCCGTGCTCGCCATGTTGCGAAGCTGTGGCGATGCTCCGGCCAGCACGGCTTGGGACAGCAGCGGATAACGTTGCTCGATCAACGGATGCCAGGCCAGATCAGCGTTGCTCACCAGCGCGCCGATGAGCAGCCCACCGTCGGCGGTTTCGCTGACGTCGTTCAGCGGCAAGCGGGTGATGTCGATCAGATGCTCGGGGCGTGCGACGTTTTCTTTCATCAGATCGAGCAAGTTAGTACCGCCCGCAATGAACCGGGTCGCAGCGCCGCTGAGATTCACGGCCTCGTTGACACTGGTCGGGCGACTATAAGTAAAGGGATTCATCGGCTGCCCTCCGCTTTCTCGAAGCTACCCGTCTCTGAATGGGCGCTGCGCAGCTCCGGCAGGACTTCTTCCACCGCCGCCAGGATATTGCTATAGGCACCGCAGCGGCACAGGTTGCCGCTCATCAGTTCCTGGATCTCGGCACGGCTGTTGGCGCGCCCCTCATTGGCCAGGCCGACCGCCGAGCAAATCTGCCCCGGCGTGCAGTAGCCGCATTGAAAGGCGTCATGCTTGATGAAGGCTTGTTGCATCGGGTGCAGTTGCTCGCCGTCTGCCAGCCCTTCAATCGTGGTCAGCTCTGCGCCGTCACACATGATCGCCAGGGTCAGGCAGGAATTGACGCGCTTGCCATCGCGTAGAACGGTACACGCGCCGCACTGGCCGTGGTCGCAGCCTTTCTTGCTACCGACCAGATCAAGCTGGTCTCGAAGCAGGTCGAGCAATGTGGTCCAAGGCTGGACGTTGAGCTGTCGCGGCTGACCGTTGAGGGTCAGGCTAATCGCGTGGCCAGCGAAATCCTGGGGGGTTGGTGAACTCATGGAAACCTCACGGTAGGTACTCAAACAGCGCAGTTTTTCTGCGTCTTAAGGGGTACGACTCGTGGAGTTTTGGAATCGTTCAGGGTTTGTTGATGAGTGTGGATTCAGTGGACATTCACTGGTTTCAACTGCATCGGGGCGATAAACGATAGCGTGGTGTGTCTTCTGGCTGCGTCTCATGTATCGCGGGCAAGCCCGGCTCCCACAGATTCAGCGCCAGCCAGTGGCATAGGAATCACAGAGGACTTTACGCTGGACGCGGAGCTGTGGGAGCTGGGCTTGCCCGCGATAAGGGCGCCACATATATCAGGTCCATCGCGTACAGCATTATCGTCGGAAGGCCGCCCAGACCA
>NZ_JAGTPI010000102.1:0-12196 GCF_021147825.1 Pseudomonas quasicaspiana | reverse complement strand
TTGCACTCGAAACTGGGCTATGTGCCGCCCAATCAATATGAGCGGCAAGCAGCCTGACAATCACCGATTGAGGTGTCCGGAAAAAGTTGACCACTGCAGCGAGCCTGCGTCGCCCTCATCGCGGGCAAGCCTCGCTCCCACAGTGGATCGCATTTTCCTGTGGGAGCGAGGCTTGCCCGCGATGGGGGCGACGCAGTTTCAGAGTGATAAAGTGCGACTTATGCCGCGCTGAACAACTTATGCGGATCAATCACAAACTTCTTCGGCACACCGGCATCGAACTCGCCATAACCGCGTGGCGCGTCGTCGAGGCTGATGACCTCCACTCCAACAATGTCAGCGATTTTGATGCGATCCCACATGATGGCCTGCATCAACTGGCGGTTGTACTTCATGACCGGCGTCTGGCCGGTGTGGAAGCTGTGGGATTTGGCCCAGCCCAGACCGAAACGAATGCTCAGGCTGCCCATTTTCGCAGCAGCGTCGACGGCACCCGGATCTTCAGTGACGTAGAGACCGGGAATACCGATCTTGCCCGCTACGCGCACTACGCCCATCAATGAGTTGAGTACGGTTGCCGGTGCCTCATGCTGCACACCCGCATGGCCATGCCCGCGGGCTTCAAAACCTACCGCGTCAACGGCGCAGTCCACTTCAGGCTCGCCCAACAGCGCGGCGATCTGCTCGTGCAGCGGGGTATCGAGGGACAGGTCGGCAATTTCAAAACCCTGAGCCTTGGCGTGAACCAGACGAGCAGGGTTCACGTCGCCGATAATCACCACTGCCGCGCCTAACAGACGCGCCGATGCCGCCGCTGCCAGACCGACGGGGCCTGCACCAGCGATGTACACGGTACTCCCCGGGCCTACCCCAGCTGTGACTGCGCCGTGATAACCGGTGGGCAGGATGTCGGAGAGGCAGGTCAGGTCACGGATTTTTTCCATGGCGCGATCGCGATCCGGCAGCTTGAGCAGGTTGAAGTCGGCATACGGCACCAGCACGTATTCCGCCTGGCCGCCGGTCCAGTCGCCCATGTCGACGTAACCGTAGGCACCACCCGGGCGAGCCGGATTGACGGTCAGGCAAACGCCGGTGTGTTGCTCCTTGCAGGATCGGCACAACCCGCAGGCCACGTTGAAGGGCACCGACACCAGATCGCCGATTTTCAGATTTTCGACGCCAGTACCTTTTTCGATCACCTCACCGGTGATTTCATGGCCCAGTACCAGACCGGTTTGTGCGGTGGTACGGCCGCGAACCATGTGTTGGTCCGAGCCACAGATATTGGTGGAAACCACCCGCAGGATGACGCCGTGTTCGATCTTGCGCCCACGCGGGTCCTGCATTTTGGGATAGTCGATTTTCTGTACTTCGACCTTGCCAGCGCCGAGATACACCACACCACGATTGTCAGCCATTCTTTCACCTCGATTTTGTTGTTATTAAGTGAGCTTCAAGCTGCAAGCTATAAGCGGCAAGTAAAAGCCTGCTGCTCATCTCCTGTGATTGAAGTGTGTCTCCAGTCTCCTGCTTTTCATCTTGAAGCTTGTGGCTTGAAGCTTGCCGCTACAGGACGACAGTCCTGTTGGCGTTCAGAAATACACGCCGCTCAATGTGATAACCCACCGCCCTTGCCAACGTCAGACCTTCAATATCGCGACCTTTGGCAATCAGGTCTTCGGGGTAATGACTGTGATCGACCACTTCTACCCCTTGGGCAATGATCGGGCCTTCGTCCAGATCGTTGTTGATGTAATGCGCGGTGGCACCCACCAGTTTCACGCCCTTGTTGTAAGCCTGATGGTACGGTTTGGCACCTTTGAAACCGGGCAGCAGCGAGTGATGAATGTTGATCGCCTTGCCGTCCAGCTTGCGGCACAGATCCGGCGATAGAACCTGCATGTAGCGGGCAAGAATCACCAGCTCGGCACCTGACTCTTCGATCACCTGCCAGACTTTGCTTTCCTGAGCGGGCTTGTCGTTGGGGTCCAGGGGGAAATGGTAGTACGGAATTTCATGCCAGCGCGCCAGCGGCTCCAGATCCGGATGGTTGGACACCACCGCGACCACGTCCATAGACAACTGGTTGATGCGCTGACGGTAGAGCAGGTCGTTCAGGCAGTGATCGGCTTTTGAGACCATGATCACTACTTTTGGCCGATAGTTCGGCGCGGTCAGCTCGAAGATCATGCCAAAGGCTTCGCCGCGTTCAGTCAGACCTGCGCGGAAACCTTGTTCGTCAAAACCTTCTGGCTGACGAAATTCAACCCGAATGAAGAAGCGGCCGGACAGGCGATCGTCAAAGGAATGGTGCTCAGTGACGTAGCAGCCCTGCTCGAACAAATAGCGGGTCACCGCGTCCACCGTGCCCAGTACGCTGGGGCAGTCGGCAGTCAGAATCCATGTGTCGGGGGCGCGGCTCATTCATCAACTCCTGGTGTTTTTTGATCTGTAGGAGCGTGCTTGCCCGCGATCGGCTGCGAAGCAGTCGTGAAAATGGTAAATGCACCATTGTCTGAAAGTCGTTCCGACTTTATCGCGGACAAGCGCGCTCCTACAGGGAGTGGCAGTGGGTTCAAGCCTGAATGGTCAGGCCGTACTCGGCACTCGCATCCTGCAACCACATCCACCAGTAATCGGCGAAGCTACGGCGGATCAGCAACTCCCAGGTTTCCTCGCTGGTGCGGCGGATCACCAGTTGGGACTTGGCGAACACGGTACCGACGGCTTTACCTACCGGGAAGTTGTCCGGATGCACGTCATAGCTGGTGGACTTCATCAGCACTTCACGGACTTTCGGGCCGCTCAATTCGAGGATGGACTGACCGCCGCTGACGTTAACGATCGCGATGTGCAGGCCGGTCAGTTCAGCGCGTAGTTTTTGCTCCACCGCAAACTCTTCACCGGTCGGTACGATCAGCAGCCATTCATCAGGGCCGAGCCACTGGATCGAGCTGTCGCCACTGATCACCAAGGCCAGTGCGCCCGGCAACTCCATGCCCAGGGCTTTGTGCACGCCTGCGGCAAAAGCAGGATCGTGAGCATCGCCGCGAATGGTCAAGTGACCGAGTAATTTCTTCTCGCGCAAAGTCACGCCAGGGTTGGCGCGACCTTTACCGACCAGGCTATTCAGGTCGGCGTGAAACAGCGGTGACTCGGCTTTCTCGCCGGTCGTTGGCCGCTGCTGGTAAACGTTGGCTGTGGTCATAGAGCACCTGTTCTGAATTCTGTTGTGTGCGCTGTGGGAGCCGGGCTTGCCCGCGATAAGGTCGATTCGGTCTTTCAGATACACCGTGTCATCGTTCATCGCGGGCAAGCCCAGCTCCCACAGGTGCTGGGCTAGCCATCAAACGTTCTGCTGCTCACCCTTCGGATCGAAGAACACCGAGGACACAATTTCGGCTTCGATCACGCTGCCATCCGCCTGCGGCGAGAACACCCGTTCACCCATGCGTTTCAGGCCGCCTTTGACCACGCCCATGGCAAACGAATAACCCAACGAGTTAGCCGCATAGCTGGAGGTCACGTGACCGACCATGGTCATCGGAATCGACTGTTTCGGGTCGAACACCAGTTGCGCACCTTCGGGCAGCCATTTGTTCGGATCAACCGGCTTGAGGCCGACCAGTTGTTTACGTTGCTCACGCACACAGTCTTCGCGATTCATACCGCGCTGACCGATCCACGAGAACGGTTTGGTGCGGCCGACACACCAGCCCATGTTCAGGTCGTCCGGAGTCATCGAGCCATCGGTATCCTGACCGACGATGATGAAACCCTTCTCGGCGCGCAGTACGTGCATGGTCTCGGTGCCGTATGGCGTGAGGTTGTACTGCTTGCCGGCTTCGATGATTTTTTCCAGCACGCCCATGGCGTAGTCAGCCTGGATGTTGACCTCGTAAGACAGTTCACCGGTGAACGAGATACGGAACACCCGTGCCGGAACGCCGCCGACCAGACCTTCTTTCCAGGTCATGAACGGGAACGCCTCACGGTCCAGATCGATGTCAGTCACTTCGCTGAGCAGCTTGCGGCTGTTCGGGCCGGACAAGGTCAGGGTCGCGTAGTGGTCGGTCACGGAAGTGAAGTACACCTTCAGATCAGGCCATTCAGTCTGCTGGTAGATCTCCAGCCATTGCAGCACGCGCGCCGCGCCGCCTGTGGTGGTGGTCATGATGAAGTGGTTGTCGGCGACACAGGCGGTAACCCCGTCGTCGAAGACCATGCCGTCTTCCTTGCACATCAGGCCGTAACGCGCCTTGCCCACATCGAGCTTGGTCCACGCGTTGGTGTAGATGCGGTTGAGGAACTCGCGCGCATCCGGACCTTGAATGTCGATCTTGCCGAGTGTCGAAGCGTCCAGCAGGCCAACGCTTTCACGCACGGCTTTGCATTCGCGGGCCACGGCAGCATGGATGTCTTCACCGCCTTTCGGGAAATACCACGGACGTTTCCACTGGCCGACGTCTTCGAATTCAGCACCGTTCTTCACGTGCCAGGCGTGCAGGGCGGTGAAACGTACCGGCTCGAAGATATGCCCACAGTGACGACCGGCTACTGCGCCGAAGGTCACGGGCGTGTAGTTCGGGCGGAACATGGTGGTGCCCATTTCCGGGATGGTCACGTTCAGCGAGCGTGCTGCGATGGCCAGGCCGTTGACGTTACCCAGCTTGCCCTGATCGGTGCCGAAACCCAGTGCGGTGTAGCGTTTGACGTGTTCCACCGACTCGAAGCCTTCACGGGTCGCCAACTCGATGGCAGCAGCAGTGACGTCGTTCTGCAGGTCGACGAATTGCTTCGGCGCACGGGCAGTCGGTTTGTCATGCGGCACCTGGAACAGCGCCAGCGTCGGCTCTTCAGCGCGGCTCAGGGCTTTCGGCAGAACGCCTTCGACCACTTTGAAACCGGCTTCACTGGCTGCGCGCACGCCGCCTTCGAAGCCGTCGGCCAATGTGTCGCCCAATGCATAGACGCCATTCACGCCACCGACGCAAACACGCTTTTGCGGTGCTTCGCCCGGTACGAAACCAAGAATGTCTTCACGCCAGACCGGCTTGCCGCCCAGGTGCGAGGCGAGGTGGACGATAGGGCTGTAGCCGCCGGAGCTGGCGACCAGATCGCATTCGAGCCATTCGCCGGGGCTTGTTACGCGATGTGCCCTTACATCAATGGCCGCCACACGAGCGGCGGTGACGTGCTTGCTGCCACGGGCTTCGATCACGGCGCTGCCGGTCAGAATCCGAATACCTTTGGCGCGCGCTTCTTCAACCAGTGCGCCACGTGGGTTGTGACGTGCATCGGCAATCGCTACCACTTGCAGGCTGGCGTCGAGCCAATCCAAAGCAACGCGGTAGGCGTGATCGTTGTTGGTGGACAGCACCAGTTTTTTGCCCGGCGCTACGCCATAACGACGTACATACGTGGAAACCGCACCGGCCAGCATGTTGCCCGGCACATCGTTGTTGCCGTAAACCAGCGGACGTTCGTGAGTACCGGTGGCCAGCACAACGCGCTTGGCGCGAACCCGATGCATGCGCTGACGGACCTGGCCGATAGGTGCGCGGTCGCCGAGGTGATCGGTGAGGCGCTCGTGAATGGTCAGGAAGTTATGGTCGTGGTAGCCGTTGACGGTGGCGCGAGGCAGCAGCACTACGTTTTTCAGGCTTTTCAGCTCGGCAATTACGGTGGCGACCCATTCAGCAGCGGGTTTGCCATCAAGGCTTTCGCGGCTATCCAGCAGGCTGCCGCCGAACTCTTCCTGCTCATCGGCCAGAATCACCCGGGCACCGCTGCGAGCGGCCGCCAGAGCAGCGGCGAGGCCTGCTGGGCCACCACCGACGATCAGCACATCGCAGTGCTGGTTCATGGCGTCGTAAGTGTCCGGGTCGTTTTCAGTCGGTGAACGACCAAGCCCGGCAGCCTTGCGAATGTACTTTTCGTAAGTCATCCAGAACGATTGCGGGTACATGAAGGTTTTGTAGTAGAAACCCGGTGGCATCAGCTTGCCGCCGACTTTGCCGAGAATCCCCATCACGTCATTGTTCACGTTCGGCCAGCCGTTGGTGCTGGTCGCGACCAGGCCCGAATAAAGTGCCTGTTGCGTGGCGCGCACGTTCGGGATCTGCGTCGCTTCGGTAGCGCCAATCTGCAGTACCGCGTTCGGCTCTTCAGAACCTGCCGCGAAGATGCCGCGAGGGCGGGAATACTTGAAGCTGCGGCCTATCACATCAACGCCGTTGGCCAGCAGGGCTGCGGCGAGCGTGTCGCCCTCAAAGCCCTGATAGGTCTGACCGTTGAAGTTGAAGTTCAGGACTTTGCTGCGGTCGATGCGGCCGCCGTTGGGCAGTCGGTTGGTCTGGCTCATACCTGGTCTCCCTCGCCGCTGGCTGTCTTCTCAAACGCAGGGTTGCTGAACTGCGGTTTAGCGCCAATCGGGTAGGTTTCGAGAATTTCGTAAGTCACGGTATCGCGGGTGGCGTTGAAGTACTGACGGCAACCGGCGGCGTGGATCCACAGTTCGTGATGCAGCCCGCGCGGGTTATCGCGGAAGAACATGTAGTCGCCCCATTGCTCGTCGGTGCAGGCTGCCGGGTCCAGTGGACGCGGGATGTGGGCCTGACCTGAAGCGTGGAATTCCTCTTCGGAGCGCAGTTCGCCACAGTGAGGACAGAAGATATGCAACATGAGTATTTCTCCTGTTAGTGGGCGACAGCGGCAGCGCCGTGTTCGTCAATGAGTGCACCGTTGTGGAAACGGTCGATGGAGAAAGGTTTGGCCAATGGATGCATTTCACCTTTAGCCAGACTTGCTGCGAATACGTTGCCTGACCCCGGTGTAGCCTTGAAGCCACCGGTGCCCCAGCCGCAGTTGAAGAACATGTTCGGGACAGGCGTTTTGGAAATGATCGGGCAAGCGTCCGGCGTGGTGTCGACGATGCCGCCCCACTGACGGTTCATGCGCACGCGTGACAACACCGGGAACATCTCGACGATGGCCTGAATCGTGTGTTCAATCACCGGGTATGAACCGCGCTGGCCGTAGCCGTTATAGCCGTCAATACCGGCCCCGATCACCAGGTCACCCTTGTCGGACTGGCTGATGTAGCCGTGTACGGCGTTGGACATGATCACGCTGTCGATAATGGGCTTGATTGGCTCGGACACCAGCGCTTGCAGCGGGTGGGATTCAACGGGCAGACGGAAGCCTGCCAGTTTCGCCATGTGTCCCGAGTTACCGGCTGTTACTACACCGACGCGCTTGGCGCCGATGAAGCCTTTGTTGGTTTCCACGCCGATGCATACGCCGTTTTCCTTGCGGAAACCGATGACCTCGGTTTGCTGAATCAAATCCACGCCTAACGCATCGGCGGCACGGGCATAACCCCAGGCGACGGCATCGTGACGTGCCACGCCGCCGCGACGTTGCACGGTGGCGCCGATGATTGGGTAGCGTGTGTTTTTCGAGCAATCCAGGTACGGGATTTCTTCCGCTACCTGTTTGCCATTGAGCAGCTCACCGTCTACGCCGTTGAGACGGTTGGCGCTGACCCGACGCTCTGAGTCGCGAATGTCCTGCAGGGTGTGGCACAGGTTGTATACGCCGCGCTGGGAGAACATCACGTTGTAGTTCAAGTCCTGAGACAGGCCTTCCCACAGTTTCATGGCGTGTTCGTAGAGATGCGCTGACTCATCCCACAGATAGTTGGAGCGTACGATAGTCGTGTTACGTGCGGTGTTGCCGCCGCCCAACCAGCCTTTCTCGACCACGGCCACATTAGTGATGCCGTGTTCTTTGGCCAGGTAGTAAGCCGTCGCCAGACCGTGTCCGCCGCCACCAACAATGACCACGTCATAGACTTTTTTCGGGGTTGGCGTGCGCCACATGCGCTGCCAGTTTTCGTGGTGGCTGAGGGAGTGTTTGAGAAGGCCGAAGCCTGAGTAATGCTGCATGAATAACTACTCCTGACTCAGCTATAAACCGGGAAATCGGAACACAGGGCTGCAACCTGGCTGGCGACATTGGCCTCGACGTCGGCATCACCGAGGTTGTCGAGGATGTCGCAGATCCAGCCGGCCAGCGTGATGCATTGGGTAACTTTGAAGCCGCGAGTGGTGACCGCCGGGGTGCCGATACGCAGACCCGAGGTCACGAACGGTGATTGCGGGTCGTTAGGCACCGAGTTCTTGTTGACGGTGATGTGCGCACGACCCAAAGCAGCATCGGCGTCTTTGCCGGTCAGGCCCTGACGGATCAGGCTGACCAGGAACAAATGGTTATCGGTGCCACCGGAGACCACGTCGTAGCCACGGTCGATGAACACCTGCGCCATGGCCTGAGCGTTATCGATGACTTGTTGCTGATACGCGACGAAGCCTGGCTCCGCCGCTTCTTTGAAGCACACGGCCTTGGCGGCGATCACGTGCATCAACGGGCCGCCCTGGCCGCCTGGGAATACCGCCGAGTTGAGTTTTTTCTCGATTTCTTCGTTGGCCTTGGCCAGGATCAAACCACCACGTGGACCGCGCAGGGTTTTATGAGTGGTGGTGGTCACGACGTCTGCATAGGGCAGCGGGTTCGGGTACAGACCGGCCGCGACCAGCCCGGCAACGTGAGCCATGTCGACAAACAGGTAAGCGCCGACCTTGTCAGCGATGGCCCGGAAGCGCGGGAAGTCGAGGGTTTTCGAATAGGCCGAGAAACCGGCGATGATCATTTTTGGCTTGGACTCGACGGCGATGCGCTCGACTTCGTCGTAATCGATCAGACCGGTGTTGGTGTCGATGCCGTACTGCACCGCATTGTAGAGCTTGCCGGAGAAGCTGACTTTAGCGCCATGGGTCAAGTGACCACCGTGGGCCAGGCTCATGCCCAGCACGGTGTCGCCTGCTTGCAGCAGTGCCAGATAAACCGCGGCGTTCGCCGAACTGCCGGAATGCGGCTGGACGTTGGCGTAATCAGCGCCGAACAATTGTTTGGCACGCTCGATGGCGAGTACTTCAACTTTATCCACATGCTCGCAGCCGCCGTAATAGCGCTTGCCCGGATACCCTTCGGCGTACTTGTTGGTCAGGCCGCTGCCCTGGGCTTCCATCACGCGCTGGCTGGTGTAGTTCTCCGAGGCGATCAGCTCGATGTGATCTTCCTGACGCTGCTCTTCGGAATTCATCGCGGCCAGCAGTGCATCGTCATAGCCTTGGATTTGGTCATTCTTGCTGAACATCGCGGTTCTCCCAGCGGCGGCGTAGCGCCTGACTTATCGGTAGAGCCGCAGCATCTAAGCAGGGCCCTTTGACAGCGATACTAGGGCCGGACCAAAGACGCCAAATGCCTGCGCGCGCCACGCAAAGGTGCGTTTACGACATGGGTGGGAGAGGAGGGGGAAATACGCGGGAGGTGAGGTTGGAATGTGATCCATGTGGGAGCTGGGCTTGCCCGCGATAAGGTCGACGCAACTCTCGGATAGACCGAGGTGTCCTTATCGCGGGCAAGCCCAGCTCCCACAAGGAAAATGCAGTGTACAGGGATTAAACGGCTTTACCCGGCAACTGCCCATCCGCACGGAACATCCCGCGAATACCGCGTACGGCCTGACGAATCCGGTCCTGATTCTCGATCAGCGCGAAGCGCACATGGTCGTCGCCGTACTCACCGAAACCGACGCCCGGTGATACGCAGACCTTGGCTTCAGCCAACAGCTTTTTGGCAAACTCCAGCGAACCAAGGTGGGCGTAGGCAGGTGGAATTTTGGCCCAGACGTACATAGACGCTTTTGGATTCTCGACCATCCAGCCCAGTTCATGGAGACCTTTGACCAACACGTTACGACGCTGGCGATACTGCTCGGCAATATCGAGCACGCATTGCTGATCGCCTTCCAGTGCAGCAATGGCCGCGACCTGCAGCGGTGTGAATGTGCCGTAGTCGTGGTAGCTCTTGATCCGCGCCAGAGCGTTGACCAGCTCCGGGTTGCCGACCATGAAGCCGATTCGCCAGCCCGCCATGTTGTAACTTTTGGACAGGGTGAAGAACTCGACAGCGATGTCTTTGGCGCCCGGCACCTGCATGATCGACGGGGCTTTCCAGCCGTCGTAGACGATGTCGGCGTAGGCGAGGTCGTGAACCACCAACACGTCGTATTGCTTGGCCAGCGCAACCACGCGCTCGAAGAAATCCAGTTCCACGCACTGCGCGGTCGGGTTGGACGGGAAGCCGAGGATCATCATTTTCGGCTTGGGGATCGAGCCGCGAATGGCTTTTTCCAGCTCGGCGAAGAAGTCCACACCGGGAATCAGTGGCACCGAACGCACTTGAGCGCCAGCAATCACCGCGCCGTAGATATGAATCGGATAGCTCGGATTGGGCACCAGCACCGTGTCGCCTTGATCGAGGGTAGCGAGCATCAAGTGCGCGAGACCTTCCTTCGAACCGATGGTGACGATGGCCTCTTCTTCCGGGTCGATATCGACGTCGTAGCGTTTTTTGTACCAGTTGGAAATCGCCCTACGCAGACGCGGAATGCCACGCGAAGTCGAGTAGCCGTGAGTGTCTTCACGCTGGGCGACGGTAACGAGTTTTTCGACGATGTGCGGTGGGGTTGGCCCGTCGGGATTACCCATGCTCAAGTCGATGATGTCTTCACCACGACGGCGAGCGGCCATTTTCAGCTCGGCGGTGATATTGAAGACGTACGGGGGGAGTCGATCGATCCGCGCAAAACGGCGCGGCGAAGGTAAGTCTGCCATGGAGGCCTCAGATACGTAAGCGCCCGGAACCGTCCGAGCGACGTTGGCCACTGCGGTGGCCTGGGCGAAAGATAATCGAGCACTGACAGCTTGTCCAGCCAGGCCGCACCGTCTGTCAGGAATAATGGAAAACCTGTTACTTCTTACAGTTGGCAGGTGAGCAGAAGAGGTTCTGAATAGCTTTGTCGACGGTATTGGTTTTTTAAGTTGGCCATCAGATATTCCTCAGTCAATGGAGATAAAGAAATGGCTTCTGTATCCGAAGTGAAAGTCCAGGATGTTGACGGCGCGGAGGTCCCCGGACTGCCGCAGTTCGATTTCCACGACGCGCTACCCTTGATGAATCCGGGAGATAGGTTGAAGTATTCCAACCCTCTGAGATTTTACGAAATTGTATATAAACTCTTTGAAAAAATGCCGGATGGCAAGTTGAGATTGACTATTGCGATCCAGCCGACTGGGAACTAAGAGACCCAACAGCGACCTGTCTTGGGGTCAGCGCTACGATGTTGGGAGCTGACCATCAGGTTGCGTGACGTTTTTTCTCTGCTCATTGCTGTTTTAAGATGTGTTGATATAACGCTACGCAACTAGACTTAGTTTTAGGCCCAACAACACCAGAAAATGCACCGGATAAATCGCATAGGCCCAGCGCCGCATCGGTTTGACGGAAAAGCTCAAACGACGCCGTAACAGAGCCAGCCCGAGCATGGGCGCGATCAGGCAGGCAACTAGCGAGCCGATGGAAACCGGATCTCCCCACGCTGCGCCCGCGAACATCTGCGGCCAGGCATTGCTCGCCACGCAGATAGCGCCCGGCACCAGCGCGAGCCAAAGAGGGCGATGCAGCGCAAGCAGGAGCGCCAGCGGCAGCAGCGTGCCAAAGAAACCGAACATCAAATATTTGTGGAATAAAGCGGCGACCAGCAGCGAACCGAGCGCCATCAATCGCGTTGCAGGCAATCGGTGTCGCCAGCCTTGGGCGATCAGCAAACCGAGCACCAGCGTCGGCAATACGTTCAGCGTGTGGACGTCATCCGCCATGTACAGCCGATAGGGCAGCTCGGCCAGTACGGCGAACAAGAGCATCCATCCCAGATAACGCCACTGCACTTTGGGGTCAGGAAAAAGCGCGGATTTGCGACCCAGATTGGCTGCAATCGCCAGACAGAACCAGGGAAAGGCCAAGCGGCCCGGGACGTACAGCACATCTATCGACCAGCCGACATAGCGCAAGTGGTCGAGTACCATGGCCAGCATCGCCAGCCACTTGAGCAAGTCGAGCGCCTTGTCGCGTCCGGGCAGGTAGGGCGGGTTCGATAGATCCATATCTCTCCAGCGTTTTGGGGATTCTTCGCAACAAGGCCCGTTTAATATCAGCCCTGTAGGAGCGCGCTTGCCCGCGATCGCGTCAGGTCAATCAACATCTTTGTCGGCTGACCTGACGCCATCGC
>NZ_JAGTPI010000101.1:0-12851 GCF_021147825.1 Pseudomonas quasicaspiana | reverse complement strand
CGATAAGGCTTGACGCGATCCAAAGTGAACTGCGTCAAGCCTATCGCGAGCAAGCTCGGCTCCCACAGGGATTTGGCGCCTGAGAAAAAGTTGCAGTTCCACATCGAAACCCACAGTTCCAATATGTGCTGCACGACAGCGTGATCCCAGAGTAAACGAGCGGTAGGACAAAACAAGTTATTAGATATTTTGTAGCAGGTTTTTACGCTTTTTAATCGATATGTTCACCCTTAACCTCCACTCCATCGAACACATTTTCTTCGTTGGAGCCACAGATCATGTCCCGCGTCCTCGTCATCGAAAGCAGTGCCCGTCAGCAAGGTTCGGTTTCCCGCCAATTGACTCAACAGTTCATCGGCCAGTGGCAAACCGCGCATCCTGCTGATCAAGTGACGGTTCGTGATCTGGCCGCAGACCCTGTGCCACATCTGGATTCGACATTGCTGGGTGGCTGGATGAAGCCCGCCGATCAGCGCTCGGCTCTAGAGCAAGCCGCACTGGAGCGCTCTGATGTACTGACCGATGAGCTGGTTGCAACGGACGTTCTGGTACTCGCCGCACCGATGTACAACTTCGCAATCCCGAGCACCCTCAAGGCATGGCTGGATCATGTATTGCGTGCCGGTGTGACCTTCAAATACGGCGAAACAGGTCCGCAGGGTCTGCTGGTCGGCAAACGCGCCATCGTTCTTACGGCTCGCGGCGGTATCTACGCTGGCAGCAGCCTGGACCATCAAGAACCGTACCTGCGTCAGGTACTGGCGTTCATCGGCATTCACGACGTTACCTTCATCCACGCTGAAGGCTTGAACATGGGCGGTGACTTCGTCGAGAAGGGTATGAACCAGGCCATCGCCAAACTGGCTCAGGTGGCCTGATCTGAAGCATTGCTGCGCGCTCTAATGAATCGACTTCCCCTTGGCACCTCCCGCTCCTGGGTGCATGGCCCGATAGATCCCCTTTTTTGGCGGGTCATCGGGCTTTTTTCTTTTGTGTATTTCAGCGACGACTTCGTCTGAATTGCATTTCCTGTTTGTCTGCATTTTGACTAGACTCGGTTGGTAGCTGAATCGATTAATCCGATTCAGCCTGATGCTGCTGCGAATCCAATAATTCCAATAAGGACTACCCCAATGAAACCTCTTGCCTGGCTTTTCGGCCTCAGCGCAATTGCCGTTGCTACACAGGCTGCCGCCTGGGACTACGTGCTGCTCGACACCGACAAGCCCGCCCAGAACCAGCAAATCACCAGCGCCCAACTCGGGGTCAAGACCGACAAACCGTTCTCCATCACGATGCGCACGCTGCATGGCGGTCGGCAGGAAGGTGTGAGCGTAATTGATATCGACAACGGCACGATGAAGCTTACGGTGGTGCCCACCCGCGGCATGAACGTGCTGCAAGCGTCTGTGGGCGATGTGCGCATGGGCTGGGATTCGCCGGTGAAGGACATCGTCAATCCAGCGTTTATCGAACTCAATGGTCGTGGTGGTCTGGGCTGGCTGGAAGGGTTCAACGAGTTGGTGACCCGCTGCGGTTATGAATGGGTCGGGCACCCGGGCATGGATAACGGCGAGTTACTGACCCTTCATGGTCGCGCCGCGAACATTCCGGCCAGTAAAGTGACGTTGCACATTGATGAGAAACCGCCGTTTGCCATCCGTCTCAAAGGCGAATTGAAAGAACAGGCGTTCAAGAAGGTCGACTTCTCGGTGCAGACCGAACTGGTGACTGATGCCGGCAGCACGCGCTTCACCCTCAACGACACGTTGACCAATAACGGGGACTACCCGAAGGAATATCAGGCGCTGTATCACAGTAACTTCAGCACGCCGTTCCTGGAGCAGGGCGCGCGTTTCGAAGCGCCGGTGAAGCAGGTGTCGCCGTTCAACGAGAAGGCCAAAGGTGATCTCGGTGACTGGCAAACCTATCGCGCGCCAACGCCCGACTACGACGAAACCGTCTACAACGTGGTGCCGTATGGCGATGCCAAGGGCGAGACCCTTGCGGTCCTGCATAATAAAGGCGGCAGCCTGGGTGTGTCGCTGGGCTTCAATACCCAGCAGTTGCCAGTCTTCTCGCTGTGGAAAAACACTGACACCAAAGGCCAGGGTTACGTGACGGGTCTGGAGCCGGGCACCAGCTTCTCCTACAACCGCCGTTACCAACGCCCGCTGAATCTTGTGCCGACCATTGGTCCCAAGGAGCAACGCCAGTTTGAGATCAGCTACAGCTTGTTAGCCGACAAAGCAGCAGTCGATACCGCGCTGGGCAAGGTCAAAGATATCCAGGCCGGGCGTGCGACCGAAGTGCGTAAAGAGCCGTTGGTGGATTTGAGTAAGGAGTAAGCCTCGTCAGGCGGGCAGATGTGCCTTCTGTAGGGGCGACTGCTTCGTCTCCGCCGCTGCGTTGTCTCACAGCAAGCTCGGTCCCATGTGGGAGCGGTGCTTGCCCGCGATAAGAACACCGCGATTTATCCTTCGACCGCGCCGCCCTTATCGCGGGCAAGCACCGCTCCCACAAAAAAACCTTATTTATTCAGTGAGTTATGTTTTTTTTGATAGGCACGCGCAAGCTACATGAATTGAATTCGCCGTGCTTTATGGACACCGCTGACACCAACCCGTTAAGGTCGCCGCCTTCAATGGGGGAGTGCTCATGGGTTATCTACTTATCGTGACGCTGATCCAGGCGTTTTCATTCAGCCTGATCGGTGTTTTTCTGGCAGGGCATGTCGACAGCTACTTCGCTGTGCTGATCCGCGTCGTGCTGGCCGGGCTGGTCTTCATCCCGCTGACTCAATGGCGTCGTGTGGAGTCGGGGTTCATGCGTGGCATGCTGGTCATCGGCGCGCTGCAGTTCGGCATCACCTATGTATGCCTGTACCTGAGCTTCCGGGTGCTGACCGTGCCGGAAGTCCTGCTCTTCACTATCCTCACGCCACTGCACGTAACCCTGATCGAAGACGCACTCAATCGACGCTTCAACCCGTGGGCCCTCTTGGCCGCACTGGTTGCCGTATTGGGCGCAGGCGTGATTCGTTGGGACGGCATCGACGGCAACTTCCTTGGCGGTTTCCTGCTGCTGCAAGTGGCCAACTTTACCTACGCCGCAGGTCAGGTGCTGTACAAACATCTGGTCGCGCGCTACCCCAGCGATCTGCCGCACTACCGGCGCTTCGGCTACTTCTACCTGGGGGCGCTGATCATCGCCTTGCCCGCGTTCCTGATGTTCGGCAACCCGCAAAGGTTACCGGACGCAACGGACCAATGGGCAGTGCTGCTGTTCCTCGGGTTTTGCTCCACGGCACTGGGCATGTATTGGTGGAACAAGGGAGCGTGTCTGGTCAACGGCGGCACCCTGGCGGTCTTCAACGTCCTGCATGTGCCGGTCGGGCTGCTGATCAACCTGCTGATCTGGAACCAGAACGAACCGCTGGAGCGGCTGGCTTTTGGCGGGGTGCTGATTCTGGTGTCGTTGTGGGTTAGTCGGCTTGGTTCGATGGGGCGGAGATCCGCATCTTGAAGACTCAACAGAAGGTTACAGATTCTGAAACCTTCTGTTGAGTGACGCTTCTTTCAGGGATCTGTCCGGTATCGCTTTTTGGCGGCTTGGGCCCTGTAGCGCTCTAGCATTTCTGGCGTATTGGCGGCTCCTGCAACGTAGACTTCATCGTCCATTGCGTTGACAGGATGCGCGCCATCCAGGCCTTGAATGCTTACGATCTGATCAAGCCAATCGTCACGGCTAGTAACCGGGCGAATAAAGTTGCTCAGATAGCAGTCGAGAATTCCCAGTTCGGGCGAATCAATTTCCTGGCTGAGCGCTTGGAGGTAAGCATTTTTCTCAGTCGCAGCCCAGGCGATTGAGAATCCGGCGCGGAAGCATAACTCCATGTGCACGAGTAAGATCGCTCTACCGTTGCCGTCGAGAAAAGGATGGGCGAAAGCAAACAGGCCCATGATGGTCCCGGCTTTTTCTTTCATTTTATTTTTGTCGCTAGCCAGGCGCAGGGCATAGTCGACGGCGAGTTTTATCTGCTCGGGTCTTTCGAATTCAGTACGGAAAGGCGAGTCTACGTCGCCCTTCGAAATTTCTTTGTCGGGGGCCGTGGAAAGCCGATCGCGACCAGCCCAGTGATAGAAGTCCTGAAAAAGTGTCCTGTGCGTCTCCAAAACTGTTTGATAGGAGATTTCATCAGTTGTAGCGAGCATATCCAGTGCAGACTCGATTCGAGAGGTAAAGGCGACATGCTCCATACGTTTAACTTTTTCGAGATCCTTCTCGGCAGTAGCGTTCTCCAGATATCCCTTTGTTTTAAAAGTACCAAATGGGTCGAAAACGGCGTGACGTCGGCTGCTCATCGAGCTACTGGATACTTTACGTTCGCCTTGAGCTCATCCAGATAACGCGAGTGCAGTTTCATCATGTCCGGCCCAGCGATGAAGCCTTTCCGGCTGAGGCTGATGAGCAAGCCCTCGATATCGTCTGGATTTACTTCGTCGCCAGCCAGGCGGGTGACTACACGAGACACCTTATCCAGCCTGGATTCGGTGTAGTGAACACCGTTGCGTTCCGCTAGAGATCGAATGAATCCGGATACGTTCTTCTCGGGGATATTCAGGGTTGCCATGTCGAAGGGCCTCCTTCTGTAGTTGCCGCAGTGTAGCAAAACTGAGTATGGACGGGGGTTGGAGTCATTGCGCGGAAGATTCAGAAAGGCATCACTTACCCGCCAACCCCACCCGCATATCCGACCCGCTCGGTTGCTGATAAACCCCAAGCCCGAACTCCGGCAGCACGGCCAGCAGGTAATCGAAAATATCGCCCTGAATGCGCTCGTAGTCGGCCCACACGGTGGTGCGGGTGAAGCAGTAGATTTCCAGCGGCACGCCTTGGGACGTGGCTTCCAGTTGGCGGACCATGCAGGTCATGTCCGGGTGAATGTCGGGGTGGCTTTTCAGGTAGGCCAGCGCATAGGCGCGGAAGGTGCCGATGTTGGTCATGCGTCGGCGATTGGCGGATAGCGCTGCGACGTTGCCCTGAGCCTCATTCCAGGCGAGCAATTCCGCCTGTTTACGGCTGATATAGTCGGTCAGCAGGTGCACCTGGCTGAGCTGCAACTCTTCATCGTCACGCACGAAACGTACGCCGCTGGCGTCGATGAACAGGCTGCGCTTGATGCGTCGTCCGCCGGATTGCTGCATGCCACGCCAGTTTCTGAACGACTCTGACATCAGGCGCCAGGTAGGAATGGAAACAATTGTCTTGTCAAAGTTCTGCACCTTGACCGTGTGCAGCGTGATGTCGACGACATCGCCGTCGGCGCCGACCTGAGGCATTTCGATCCAGTCGCCCACCCGCAGCATGTCATTGCTGGTCAGTTGCACACTGGCCACGAACGAGAGCAGGGTGTCCTTGTAGACCAACAGAATCACCGCCGACATGGCACCCAGACCCGAAAGCAGCAGTAACGGCGAGCGGTCGATCAAGGTGGCGACGATGATGATCGCGGCAAAGATATACAGAATCATCTTCGCCAGCTGTACATAGCCTTTGATCGAGCGGGTGCGGGCGTGGGTGGTGCGGGCATAGATATCGAGCAGGGCGTTCAGCAGCGTCCCTATTGCCAGCGTCATGAACAGAATGGTGAACGCCAGTGCGATGTTGCCGATGACGTTCTGCCCGGTTTTGCTGAGGTCAGGCACCAGATTCAGGCCGAACTGGATCACCAGTGAGGGGACCATTTGCGCCAGCCGATGAAAGACCTTGTTGTGGCGTAAGTCATTGACCCAGTGCAGTGCGGGCTGACGGCCCAGTATTTTTGTCGCGTGCAGAATCAGAAAGCGCGCCAGTCTCCCGGCGACCAGCGCGACGACCAACAGCAACAACAGGCCGAGGCTCGCATGCAGGACGGGATGTTGATCAAGAACTGCCCAAAGATCCTGGGCGCGGCGCCATAACGATTGAATATCCATAGATGATCTTAAAAATCCGGTAGAGAAAAGCGCCGCAATTAGAACATTCATGGCGCAGATAAGGGGACACCTTGGCAAATTGCGTAACAAAATCAGCCATTGGTGGTAAAGAAACTCGGCTCGGGCGGCCGAAACCGTTACGCTATGCGCCGTATTTTTGTATTTCGTCGAGGTAACACCCGTGTTTTCCCAATTCGCCCTGCATGAACGCCTGCTAAAAGCCGTGGCCGAGCTTAAATTCGTCGAGCCGACGCCAGTGCAAGCTGCCGCCATACCTCTGGCGCTGGAAGGGCGTGATCTGCGGGTGACGGCGCAAACCGGTAGCGGCAAGACTGCTGCATTTGTATTACCGATCCTCAATCGCCTGATGGGCCCGGCCAAGGTTCGCGTCGACATTCGTGCCGTGATCCTGCTGCCGACCCGTGAACTGGCGCAGCAGACGCTCAAGGAAGTCGAACGTTTCTCGCAGTTCACGTTCATCAAATCCGGCCTGATCACCGGCGGCGAAGACTTCAAGGTCCAGGCCGCCATGCTGCGCAAGGTGCCGGATATCCTGATCGGCACTCCAGGCCGTTTGCTGGAGCAATTGAACGCCGGCAACCTGGACCTGAAAAACGTTGAAGTGCTGGTCCTCGACGAAGCTGACCGCATGCTGGACATGGGCTTCTCCGAAGACGTCGAGCGCCTGGCGAATGAATGCGCCAACCGCCAACAGACCCTGTTGTTCTCGGCCACCACCGGCGGTGCCGGTCTGCGCGAAATGATTGGCAAGGTGTTGAATAATCCGCAGCACCTGCAAGTCAACAGCGTCAGCGAGCTTGCTTCCGGTACGCGTCAGCAGATCATCACCGCTGACCACAATAGCCACAAGGAACAGATCGTCCACTGGCTGCTGGCCAACGAGACGTATCAGAAGGCGATTATCTTCACTAATACCAAAGCTCTGGCCGACCGCCTGTATGGCCGTCTGGTAGCACTGGATTACAAAGCTTTCGTGTTGCACGGCGACAAGGACCAGAAAGACCGCAAGGCCGCTATCGACCGTCTGAAGCAGGGCGGCACCAAGGTGCTGGTTGCTACTGACGTCGCCGCTCGTGGCCTGGACGTTGAAGGTCTGGATCTGGTGATCAACTTCGACATGCCGCGCAGTGGCGATGATTACGTTCACCGTATCGGTCGTACCGGCCGTGCGGGTGCCGAAGGCCTGGCTATCTCGTTGATCTGCCACGGCGACTGGAACCTGATGTCCAGTGTCGAGCGCTACCTCAAGCAGACCTTCGAGCGTCGTACCATCAAGGAAGTCAAAGGCAGCTACGGCGGGCCGAAGAAGGTCAAGGCTTCAGGCAAAGCCGTTGGCGTGAAGAAGAAAAAGACCGACGCCAAGGGTGACAAGAAGAAAACCGGTGCCAAGGCCCCAACCAAGCGCAAAATCGCTAACCGGCCGAAGACCGACGCCTTGTCGCTGGTCAGCAAAGACGGCATGGCCCCGCTGAAAAAGCGCAAGACCGAAACGCCTGCGGCTGAGTAAGTAGCCCGCAATTCTCTCGTAGGACCGGCTAAAGCCGCTCCTGCGCTGAGAGCTCTGATTCATCTCCATTCGATCACCATCGGGCGGCTTCGGCTGAACGGGGCGCTTCAGCACCTGTCACAATTTTCAGCTGCAAGCCTGATGGCCAGATGTCACGGGCCATTCACCCATGTTGACTGGAGGTAATAACAATGGACAAACCTTATGACTGGGACCTCGTTGAGCGCCTGTTGCACGAAGTACAGAACAGTGCCGACGACACTTTCAAACCCCGCGAGTACGCAGAGGACCACGCCGCCGCGTCAGCTGCAGTGGGAGAGCCGGTAGCAAATCTGGATCACCTGAAGGTCGTTGCCAGTGAATACGAGAAGCTGCTGCTGGACCGCGGGTTTATCCAGTCACGTCCGGAAGCAGAGGGCGGCAACGGTGAAAACTTTGTCCTGACCCCGCGCGGCGCACAATTGCTGGCGTTGATCGACAGCAGCATCCCCGGCAATGACCATCCGCGTCAGGTGCTGGATGAGCAACAGGACGCGCTGGATCCGGCAACCTTTGAAGAGGTTGCGGCCAAAGCGCAGATTGCTTGAGGAATGCCTGCAGGCTGCTGAATTGAAATGCATCCCTGTAGGAGTGAGCTTGCTCGCGATAGCGCTTCGCCTGTCATGTATTTCGTGACCACCTGAACGCGATCGCGAGCAAGCTCACTCCTACAGGGCCCAGGTATGGCGAATAGAGTGCATGCTCCCTCTTGCATGATCGACAGATTCAGCTCGCCTGAGCCGCCTTCAAACAGCTCAAATCCGTAAAGTCTTTCCTGGTATCGGCGATCTTGCTCAGCAGTCGCTGGCGCTGCTCAGGCGTGCTCTGGGCCATCAGGTCCACCAGCAACGAGATGGCCGCCTGTTCGGTCCTGTCGTAGGCCTCGCGATATTCAGGCGTCCAGAACGTCTCGCGATCCTGCAACAGTTTCGCAATCTTCGAGGGGAAGTCTGGCGCTTTGCGATCCTGTACCGTCGCAACGAAGCGCTTCTGCCAACTGGCCCGGTTATCAAGCCATGCCCGATTCTGTTCGCCAAGCGATTGCGACCAGCTCTGAATGCGCTGCAGCTGTGCGGCGTTGAGGTTGCCCATCCACGGGGTCAGGCGTTTTTCCATACGCTCGGCACGGTCGCTGATCTGTTGGGGCAGGGGCTCTTTGAGGTATTCGTTCTCACGCTTACGCTGGTCCTTGGCAAAGGCGTTCTGCATCTCCTGCACCTGCTTGTCGTCCAGCTGGGCGAGCAACTCGACGGCAGACGGGGTGATCTGCCGTGATATCTGCCCGATCGCCAGCTTGGCCTCATCGGTGCGTGCCTGCAGTTCATCGGCCGTGACCTGATTGGTTTCGACCATGCGTTGCAGGCGGTCCAGCCATCCCAGATAGCCCGGCAATTGAGTCGTGCAGTGCCAGCTCAAATGCTCCTTGAGGCGCTCATCGAACCAGTCTTTTTGCGCTGAGTTCATCTCCAGATAGTCGCTGAGCGACCAGGGAATGATGATGTCGAGATTGCGGTACGCCAGCCCAACGCGCGTACAACCGCCAAGAATGAACACGGCCATCAACAATGAAATGAAGGCTTTGAACGGGGTACGCATAACGACTCCTCGATGGACCTGCTTGTTTGTGTAGAGCGGGCCAAAGAGTAGCAGTTCACTGCATCAGAAGAATGAACGCACAGCCTTGAGGGTAAGAGTGCCTTCGCAATTCGGATTGTGACCGCTGTAAGCGCTGCAACCGTCACCGGTCAGGCTTGAGCCGCTGTAGATCAGATTCATGTCGAGCCCAAGCCAGGGGCGCGACAGATTCAGCGACCAGTCATTGAAACTGGTGACCATGCTGCCATCCGAGATTTGCTGTGGCGCATCGTACTGATGGTTGGCGTACTGCATGCGCACGCCCAGGCCCAACTGTTCGACTCCGCCCAGATCGACGATCAGGGTACTGTCACGACGCCCTACATCGTTGCTGAAAGCTGCGCCAATGCGGCTGTCGAGAATTCGCAGGCCAGCGTAAAACTCGTGTGTATCGATCTGACTGGTGTCCGGATAGCTGTAGCGGATCATGCCCAGCTCGTAGCCGAGGGTCTGATCGAACGGCTTTTTGAACCCCATGTAGGAGTCCAACTCCAGGGTGCTGTCCTCGGTAACGCCAACATTGGGCGTCCACTGGCCGAAATAGAAGCCGCTGTCGTGGGTCAGGTCCAGCCCGCCATGGAATGACCCCGAGCCGCTCTGGGTTACCAGGCCTTGCGCCATGCTGCGCGTGGGCGATGTACCCAATTTCAGGCTGAAGTCTCCCAATTCCCGCTCAATTACCTGGGCGGATGCATGCTGACAAACAAGCAGGGCGCTTATGGAAAGCGCGTAATGACGAAAATTGAGCATCGTGCTCACTCCTTCATGTTACGGAGGGGGCAGGTTGGAATGGCCAAAGGCCCAACGGGAAAAACAGGGGAGCCGCGATCTAGAGCCTCGCAGCATACCTACGAAAGTCGTAGAGCGAAGACCGTTCGTCGATCCACAGGAGATTCAGTTCGACGCGGTCGCTTGAGCCGTAGGGATAATCAAGCCGCGAATGACCACCAATGCCTGATCGAACGAGGGGTAGCCACTCTTGGCGACATCCAGTTCAGCGTACTCCGCACGGTATTCTTCGGACTTCTTTTGATCGGTCATGCTGAGCTGCTGGGAAAGCAGCGCGATTGCCAGCGGGTGCTTGTGTCTGGCGGCATCTTCAAGCAATTCGATTACCCTGGGCTGATCTGATTGTTGACGAATCAACAGCACCGCTAGGTAAAACTCGGCTTCGCCCGTGGCGTCATTCACACCTGCACGGCGCAGCATGGCTTCGGCAAGTTCGTAATTCTCACGATCGGCTTCACTGATCAACAGCTTGGCTTGCAGCATGTCGTTCTGATACAGCAAATGCTCTGCGCGACAGTCGCTGCCCGAGGGGTGGCCGTCATCAGGGACCGTGTTGCAATTGTGAGACGCGCAACCTGTCAGGTAGATCAGTGCGCCGAACAGCATCCAGTTCTTCATTCGTGCATTCCGCAAAAGGCTGGCTTCAAGACATCATCCTGCCCGTCGTCGAGCGACTAGGCAATGGCGGCCTTGCAGTCAGGATGAAACGGGTATGTGCAACGAAGATTAGGAAGCTCTGGCGCCTTGGGAGTCAAGACGCATAGAGATCGACAACTGGAGCGGGGGGAATTACTTTTTGCCGAGGCTGATCTGTTTGGACGGGCCGAAAGTCTGGCCGCTGACGCCTTTGGCAATCTGCTGGATTTCGCCACCGGACTTGAGGAAAGCAGCAATCTGGGCGTTGATCGAGTCGCTCGTTTCAACGGCTGGAGCTGGCTTTGCTTTCGAGTTGGATGCTTTTACACGCATGGCTGCCATTAACCTATATAAACTTGATACGGCCAGCAATGGTACACGAATGGCTTGACAATTGCTTGGGAAATATCCTCTTAAACTCACATGAAATAATCTGGCCGTGGGGGCTAAATAATTAACAATATCGGGCTAACCGGTTGTTTTGACTGATAAGTTATTCCGGCGATTATTTTTCAGCGCCTGAAAATCAAGCATTTACAGCGCCCGCGCATCTGACGAATGGAGCGTCTGACGGGTTCATCGCCTGCAAGCAAATATTTGATTTTTTTGGCCTTTTTGAATGTCGGGTGCAGCGACATTCTGCGTCAGCATCATGGCCCGCAAACTCGGGTAGAATGCCGCCCACGTAATGAGGGTATTTGCACATGGCTTTAATCGGGCGTTACAACAGCTTGCAAGTGGTTAAACACACTAACTTCGGTCTTTATCTGGATGGCGGGGCGGACGGCGAAATTCTGCTGCCCAATCGTTATATTCCCAAAGATATTCCCAGCGAAGATGAAGACTGGCTCAACGTTTTCATTTATCTGGACAGCGAAGACAAGCTGCTGGCCACCACAGAAAAACCCAAAGTTCAGGTCGGTGAGTTCGCCAGCCTGAAGGTGGTTGAAGTCAACAGCATCGGCGTGTTCCTTGACTGGGGTCTGCCCAAGGACCTGCTGCTGCCGTACTCCGAAGAGAAGCGCACGTTACAGGCCGGTGATTACTGCGTGGTGCATGTCTATCTGGACAAACACACCCGTCGCATCACCGCGACTGCACGCCTGGACCGCTATCTGGACAAGACGCCTGCCAGTTACAGCGTGGGTCAGGAAGTCGACCTGCTGGTGGCTGAAGCGACTGATATGGGCTTCAAGGCGATCATCAACAACAAACACTGGGGCCTGATTCACAAGAATGAGGTCTTCAAGTTCATGCGCGCCGGCAAGCAGGAAAAGGGCTACATCAAGGAAGTCCGCAGCGATGGCAACATCAGCCTGAGCCTGCAACCGGTGGGCGAGCAAGCCGCCAGCAGCCTGAACAACAAGATCCTCGGCAAGCTGAAGGAAAACAACGGCGTACTGCCGGTCAGCGACAAGAGCGATCCGCAAGTCATCAGCAACCTGTTTGGCGTCAGCAAAGGCAATTTCAAGAAAGCCATTGGTGCGTTGTACAAGCAAGGCCAGATCGTGATTCACGCAGACCGCATCGAGCTGGTCTGACGTTCATCGGTTAAAGCAGGGACGATGGATCGTTCCTGTCTGGCATGGGGTCCAACCCGTCAATGCTTATCAAGGTCGCTCCGCGCAATGCGGACCCACTCAGACAAGGACGCCTTTCATGAAAAGAAACCTCACTGCTTACTTCATCATCTTGCTGACCTTTTTGGTCCTGGACGGCATCTGGCTGGGCTTGTTGATGGGGCCGAGCTATCGGGCCTGGCTTGGGCCGTTGATGCTCGACAAACCGGTGATTGCGCCCGCCGTGGTTTTCTACCTGCTGTACGCCTTTGGCTTGCTCGTCCTGGCGGTGCAATCAGGGTTGCGTCGCGACAGCGTCAGCCACGCGGCCAAGCGCAGTGCGTTGCTGGGGCTGGTTGCTTACGGCACCTATGACCTGACCAACTGGGCCACGCTCCAGGGCTGGCCTGCGCAACTGGCGCTGGTCGACTGGGCGTGGGGAACGTTTGCTTCAGCTGTGGCGGGGACGGTCGGATTTCTGGTTGCTCGACGGGTTGCTTGATACTTGGCGCATAACTCGATTGGAACGCCTTCCTGTCTATGGATGGCGCAGTCTCCAAGGCCCCCCCACTAACGCAGAAGCCACAAGACCTGTAGATACTCTGTTGCCGGTCAAGCTTTCACGAAGTGTTTTTCGCTGAATAGCTTGGCCGTATCAAAATCCTCTCCCGAGCGCATGCATGCCCA
>NZ_JAGTPI010000100.1:0-12978 GCF_021147825.1 Pseudomonas quasicaspiana | reverse complement strand
AGCATTTCAAGCCAAGAACTAATGCACCCACTGCTCTGTGCTTGATCGTCAATGCTGACGGCAGCCAATACTTCGTTGAACGGGCCGTATGGCGGGAGATTGGGTGAGGTGGAGCTAACCGTTTGATGCCTGTTGGAGCGAGGCTTGCCCGCGAATCAAACACCTCGGTATGCCAGGCATACCGTGTCATCGTTCTTCGCGGGCAAGCCACGCTCCAACAAATTGACCGCGATTAATGCCCTTTCACAGACCCCGGATTGATCATCCGCGACAGGCCCAGATTCTTCAGCGCCAGTTGCAGGGAGCTGCTGATCACTTGCGGGTTATCGTTGGTCATCAGTTGCGCCAGTATCTCCTTGGCCTTGCTAAGATGGATCTGACGTAGCATCCACTTCACTTTCGGCAGGTTGGTGGAGTTCATCGACAGGCTGTCGAAGCCCATCGCCATCAACAACACCGCAGCAGCAGGATCACCGGCCATTTCGCCACAGATGCTCACCGGCTTGCCTTCGGCATGAGAATCGCGCACCACGTTCTGCAAAGCCTGCAGAACTGCGGGGTGCAGGTAGTCGTAGAGATCGGCCACCCGTGGATTGTTGCGGTCCACGGCCAGCAGGTATTGAGTCAGGTCGTTGGAGCCTACCGACAGAAAGTCCACCTGACGCGCCAGATCGCGGGTCTGATACACAGCAGCAGGTACTTCAATCATCACGCCTACAGGCGGCATCGGCACATCGGTACCTTCGTCGCGTACCTCGCCCCAAGCCCGGTGAATCAAGTGCAGCGCTTCTTCCACTTCGTGGGTACTGGAGATCATCGGCAGCAGAATCCGCAGGTTGTTCAAGCCTTCACTGGCCTTGAGCATGGCACGGGTCTGCACCAGGAAGATTTCCGGGTGATCGAGGGTGACGCGGATACCGCGCCAGCCCAGAAACGGGTTCTCTTCTTTGATCGGGAAGTAAGACAGCGCTTTGTCACCACCGATATCCAGGCTACGCATGGTGACCGGCAGCGGGTGGAAGGCTGCCAGTTGCTCGCGATAAATCGCCAGTTGCTCTTTTTCGCTCGGAAAACGCTGTTGAATCATGAAAGGTACTTCGGTGCGATAAAGCCCCACACCTTCCGCGCCGCGCTGTTGCGCGCGAGCCACGTCAGCCAGCAAGCCGGTGTTGACCCACAGCGGCATACGATGGCCGTCCAGCGTGACGCAAGGCAGCTCGCGCAGCGCGTCCAGGCCTTGGGACAGCTGACGCTCTTCTTCAACGACCTTGGCGAACTGCTTGCGCATGGCATCGCTGGGGTTGGTGAAGACTTCACCGTGGTAGCCGTCGACGATCAGTTCGATGCCGTCGACCTTGGAATAAGGCAGATCGACCACGCCCATGACCGTGGGAATACCCATGGCTCGGGCGAGGATCGCTACGTGGGAGTTGCCGGAGCCGAGTACCGAAATCAGACCCGCCAGCTTGCCTTCCGGAACTTCGCCCAGCATGGCAGCCGTCAGCTCTTCACTGACAAGGATCGTGTTGTCCGGATACACCAGCGTCTGTTGCCGCGCCTCTTGCAAGTACGCGAGCAAGCGACGACCCAGGTCTTTGACGTCCGAGGCACGCTCGCGCAGATAGGCGTCGTCCATCAATTCGAAACGTTTGACGTGCTCGTTGACCACCGAGCGCAATGCGCCCTGCGCCCACTGGCCAGTCTTGATGACATTGGTCACTTCGCTGCCCAGCGAGGCGTCGTCGAGCATCATCAGGTAAACATCAAACAAGGCGCGCTCTTCAGGGCGCAGCTGGTTGGCAAGCTTGGCAGACAATGCGCGCATGTCGCTGCGCACGCCCTCAAGGGCAGTCTGGAACAGGGCAAGCTCGGCTTTGATGTCTGTAACGGTTTTGTCCGGGACCACTTCGAGGTCCGCAGGTGGCAGCATGACCACCGCAAAGCCCACAGCCGCCCCGGGAGAGCCGGCGACGCCGACGAACTTGGCTTCCTGGATACCTTTGCCCTGACGACCCAGACCGCGGATCGAGCCAGTGGCTTCAGCGTGGGCGATAACACCAGCGAGTTGCGCGCTCATGGTCACGAGGAAGGCTTCTTCGCCCTCGTCGAACTGGCGGCGCTCCTTTTGCTGGATAACCAGTACACCCACCACACGACGATGGTGAATGATCGGCGCGCCAAGGAACGACGCATAACGCTCCTCGCCGGTTTCGGCAAAGTAGCGATAACGGGGGTGATCAGCGGCGTTTTCGAGGTTCAGCGGTTCTTCACGGGTACCCACGAGGCCAACCAGACCTTCGTTCGGCGCCATGCTGACTTTGCCGATGGAGCGCTTGTTCAGGCCCTCGGTAGCCATCAGCACAAAGCGGTTGCTTTCGGGGTCGAGCAAATAGACCGAGCAGACTTGGCTGCCCATGGCCTCTTTGACGCGTAACACAATAATCCCCAACGCCGCCTTGAGATCCTTGGCGGAGTTAACTTCCTGGACGATCTTGCGCAGCGTATTGAGCATGGCTCGGGGTCGAACTCCGTGTCAGTCGCGCGACAAAAGGCGCGGGGCAAGCTCTTTGAGTGCGCGTCGATACACCTCGCGCTTGAATGTCACCACCTGACCCAGCGGATACCAATAGCTGACCCATCGCCAGCCATCGAACTCCGGTTTCCCGGTCAAATCCATCCGCACCCGCTGCTCGTTGGAGACCAGGCGCAGGAGAAACCATTTTTGCTTCTGGCCGATACACAGCGGTTGGCTGTGCGTCCTGACCAGACGTTGCGGCAAACGATAGCGCAACCAACCCCGAGTACAGGCAAGAATCTGCACATCCTCAGGTTCAAGCCCGACTTCTTCGTTCAACTCACGATAAAGCGCGTCTTCCGGCGTCTCCTGAGGGTTGATACCACCCTGTGGAAACTGCCAGGCATCTTGGTTGATTCGCCGAGCCCATAGGACCTGGCCGGAGTCGTTTGTCAGAATTATCCCGACATTAGGACGGAAACCATCGGGGTCGATCACGGCAACAACCTCGCAAACGCATGTCACCGCATTGTTCCACAAAGCCGATCAAAGCAGCAACGAGGCTTAGCAGGTTATGTGAAGAGTTGTGAAAACCTCGTATTCTGGTGCTCTTTTTTCAGCAATTTCAGCGAGTAACCGCATGCGCCTGGCTTTATTCGACCTCGACAACACGCTTCTGGGTGGCGACAGCGACCACGCCTGGGGTGATTACCTGTGCGGACGCGGCATTCTTGACGCCGCGACCTACAAAACCCGCAACGACGAGTTCTATCAGGATTACCTGGCCGGGACCCTGAACCTGACCGACTACCTGAACTTCAGCCTGGAAATCCTCGGCAGCACCGAGATGGCCCAGCTAGACGCGTGGCATCGGGATTTCATGCGTGATTGCATCGAACCGATCATTCTTCCCAAGGCGCTGGAACTGATCGCCAAACATCGCGAGGCAGGCGACAAACTGGTTGTCATTACCGCGACTAATCGCTTCGTTACCGGACCAATCGTTGAGCGTCTGGGTATCGAGACACTGCTGGCAACCGAATGCGAAATGGTCGACGGTCGCTACACCGGACGCACCACCGATGTGCCGTGCTTCCGCGAAGGCAAAGTGACACGTCTGAACCGTTGGCTGGAAGAAAACCAGTTCAGCCTGGAAGACAGCTATTTCTACAGCGACTCGCTCAACGACCTGCCGCTGCTGGAAAAGGTTGCCAACCCGGTAGCCGTGGACCCAGACCCGAAATTGCGTGCCGAGGCTGAAAGTCGCGGCTGGCCGGTGATTACGCTACGCGGATGATTTGTGGCTTTGCAATGGTCTCTGTGGGATGCACTTCCCTGTGGGAGCAGGGCTTGCCCGCGATAAGGGTGGACGCGATCTTAAGTGAACCGAGTCAGCCTTATCGCGGGCAAGCCCTGCTCCCACAAAGGATGGCATTCCAAAGAAGTCGCCTGTCAAACCGGCTTCGCCCCCATCAAACCGGCAATGGCGATGAAACAGACGGCCGTAAAAATCGCCAGCGCCAGGGTGAACTTTAACCCCCCTCTGGCTGGATCAATTCGGAGCTTGTTAAGGCGCACCACCAGCCATAGCCAGCTCAAAGCGCCGAAGGTGTAAAGCACGCTGCTGCCCAGCACCCAGGTTTGCCCCAGCGGCCAGCCAACAAGGTGTGCCAGCCACCAGCCGGTGATCGGCATGGTCAGCAGACATAACACCATCAGGATCCAGGCGAACAGCCTAGGACGCAGCAACAAGCGGGTGTGGTTGGTGGTAAACCCTGCCCTGCGGCCTTTGATCAGCCAGATGGTCAAACCGAGGGCGCTGAGCAGAAATAGCACCGTCGCCGAGATGTGCAGGGTTTTCAGGGCGGTGAGATGGTCCATTTTCTGTTGGTTCCAGTTGAGGCGTTGGTTTAACGCAGATTACCTGTGGGAGCGAATTCATTCGCGAAGAGGCCGGTGCAGTCGAAACATTTCATCGTCTACACCAATGCCTTCGCGAATGAATTCGCTCCCACAGGGATAGACCTGCGCGTGTCAGTCCTACCCCAAAAACAGCTTATACGCCGGATTCTTGCTCTCATCCCAATACGGGTAGCCAATCTCGGCCAGTGCCGCCGGGACCAGATGCCGTTCATCCTCTGGCACCACCAGCCCCGCGACCACACGGCCATCCGCCGCGCCATGGTTACGGTAATGGAACATGGAAATCGTCCACTGCCCGCCCAGCTTGTTGAGGAAGTTGAACAGCGCACCCGGGCGTTCCGGGAATTCGAAGCGGAATACCACTTCGTCGCTGACCCGCTCGGCATGCCCGCCGACCATGTGCCGAATGTGCAGCTTGGCCAGTTCGTTGTCGGTCAGGTCAATCACCGGGAAATCCTGTTCGGTGAGGCTGGTGATCAGATCTTTCCGTGGGTCGGTATAGGGATGCGTCTGTACGCCGACGAAAATGTGCGCCTCGCGGTCGGTGTGGTAACGGTAGTTGAATTCGGTGATCTGGCGCTTGCCGATGGCTTCGCAGAACGCCTTGAAGCTGCCCGGTTGCTCGGGAATGGTCACGGCGATGATGGCTTCGCGGCCTTCACCCAGTTCGGCGCGCTCGGCCACATGACGCAAACGGTCGAAGTTGACGTTGGCACCTGAGTCGATGGCGACGAAGGTCTGGCCGCTGACGGCTTCCTGCTCGACATACTTTTTGATCCCCGCCACCGCCAGGGCCCCTGACGGCTCGGTGATCGAGCGGGTGTCGTCGTAAATGTCCTTGATCGCCGCGCAGATTTCATCGGTGCTGACCGTGATCACTTCGTCGACGTAGTGCCTGCAGATGTCGAAGGTGTACTCACCAATTTGCGCCACAGCCACGCCGTCCGCAAACAGACCGACCTGCTGCAGCACAACGCGCTCGCCGTACGCCATGGCTTGCTGCAGGCAGTTGGAATCATCCGGCTCGACCCCGATGACCTTGATCTCCGGCCGCAGGTATTTCACGTAAGCCGCGATACCGGCGATCAAACCACCGCCGCCCACCGGGACGAAAATCGCGTCCAGCGGCCCCTGATGCTGGCGCAGAATCTCCATGGCCACGGTGCCTTGCCCGGCAATCGTGTCTGGATCGTCATAGGGATGGATGTAAACGAAGCCCATTTCTTCGACGAGCTCCAGCGAATGAGCCAGTGCTTCAGGGAAGGAATCGCCGTGCAGTACCACTTTGCCGCCCCGGGAACGCACGCCTTCGACTTTGATTTCAGGCGTGGTCTTGGGCATCACGATAGTCGCTTCAACGCCTAGGGTTTTCGCCGCCAGTGCCAGACCTTGCGCGTGGTTGCCTGCCGACGCTGTCACTACGCCACGGGCCAGTTCTTCCGGGCTTAGCTGCGCCAGTTTGTTGTACGCGCCACGAATCTTGAACGAGAACACCGGCTGCAAGTCTTCGCGCTTGAGCAGCACCTGATTGCCAAGCCGCTCGGACAACTGACGAGCGCCCTGCAACGGGGTTTCCACGGCGACATCGTAGACGCGGGAGGTGAGGATTTTTTTGACGTACTGTTCAAGCATCACGGCGACATCACTGGCGAAAGGGCAAGGACGGGAAGTCTAACCCGCGCTCCGATGCGCGACCACACGAATCACGGGGCTTTGGCGCTGGCATGTCGCTATAATGCGCGCCCTTTTACACATTACCGGTAGGAGCGAACTTGTTCGCGAGACGTCGTGCCTGTGTACGCAGACCTGGCCCCTCGCGAACAAGTTCGCTCCTACCGGACCATTCGGCATCCGTGGAGCCCGCATGAACCAGGATCAACTCAAACAAGCCGTGGCGCAGGCCGCCGTGGACTTCATCCTTCCGAAACTGGACGACAAAAGCATCGTCGGCGTCGGTACCGGCTCCACTGCCAACTGCTTCATTGATGCATTGGCCCAGCACAAAGGCGCCTTCGACGGCGCGGTTGCCAGCTCAGAAGCCACTGCTGCACGCCTCAAGGGCCACGGCATTCCGGTTTACGAACTCAACACTGTCAGCGATCTGGAGTTCTATATCGATGGCGCCGATGAAAGCGATGAGCACCTGAACCTGATCAAAGGCGGCGGCGCAGCACTGACCCGTGAGAAGATCGTTGCGGCCGTAGCCAAAACTTTTATCTGCATCGCCGACGCCAGCAAGCTGGTGCCCGTGCTGGGCGCGTTCCCGCTCCCCGTTGAAGTGATTCCGATGGCACGCAGCCACGTGGCCCGCCAACTGGTAAAACTGGGCGGCAACCCGGTTTATCGCGAAGGCGTGTTGACCGATAACGGCAATATCATTCTTGATGTGCACAACATGAACATCACCAATCCTGCCGAACTGGAAAGCCAGATCAATGCCATCGTTGGCGTTGTGACCAACGGCCTGTTTGCTGCGCGCCCTGCAGACTTGCTGCTGCTGGGGACGAGTGAAGGGGTCAAGACGCTGACGCGTTGAAGAACAAGCGCAGCCTCAAACAACTACTGGCTTTAGGCTAAATGCAATCCCTGTGGGAGCGAATTCATTCGCGAAGGCGGTCTGGCATATACATATATGTGTCAGGTCTGGCCTCTTCGCGAATGAATTCGCTCCCACCGGACATTACAATGCCGTCTGTCTTTACTGCTTCTTGAACACGTAAAACAGATTGGGCTCACTCACTACGTAAAGGGTACCTTCGTCATCCATGGCGATGCCTTCAGCCTGGGGTACGGTTTTGCGAAGGCCCATCGAACCCTGGCTCAACGAAACATTCCCAACCGCCCGGCCTTTGGTATCGAGCTCAACGATTTGTCGGGACTCATCCGACAGCGCGAGTAAATGCCCGCTGCGCTCGTCAAACTGCAGGCTGGAGATATCCCGCACAAATATCTCTGCATTACGCCGGGAGTCGGAAGACACCTCTACATTGGGCGTTTCGACGTTTGCATACGGGAAGCCGCGCACCTCGATTATCTGGACCGGTCGACGCTCCTTGGCGACAAAAAGGCGCTGGCCTTTCGTGTCATACGCCAAGCCTTCGTAGCCGTTGTTATTACCAGAGCCGATACCCAGTGTCAGTTGCTCGGCATCTTTGGCGTCCAGAAAAGTGGTTTCATCATCAACGTGGATCTTGATCAGGCGCTGCTTGCGCTCATCGCTAATGACATAAACGCCAGGGCTGATGTATTCGACCGCCTCCGAGTCACCGAACCCTGTCAGGGGAATGCGGCGCAGCGTTCTACCATCCAGGCTTAATTCAACCAATTGGGCATCTTTGTTAGTCACCGTGAACAGGCTTTTACGATCTGGATCATAGCTCAGCGCCGATGCATCCGAATCAAGGCCTGCAATGGGCTGAGCCTCTATGACGACTTTATAGCCCCCCAGGCCGATAGCCTGAGCGTCCTCACCCTGCCACAAAATCCTCCAGTTGAAGGATGCACGTTCAACGACGCGATATTCACGACCCGCAAAAAACGCCATTACAGTGAGAAGAATGACCAGAGGTATGAGAATTTTTCGGGAGAGAAGCAGGCGCATTCAGGTTGCTCGAGGTTCAGGCGGATAGCATGGATACCATGCGAATATGAATTGAAGCTTAATGGCGACGAGCCATCACACACAATGCCCCTGTAGGAGCTGCCGAAGGCTGCGAAGGCGTTTCATCTGATGCACCGCAGTTCGCAGCCTGCGGCAGCTCCTACAGGCAGCTCGACAGAAGCTGACCTACTTCTTTTTAAACGAATAAAACAGGTTCGGCTCGCTGACGATGTAAAGGCTGCCGTCGTCATCAAACGCTACGCCTTCAGCACGCGGGATGGTGTCTTTCAGACCGTTGAACCCACCCAGCAAGGTCATGAAGCTGACCTGTTGGCCGTTTTCATCCAGTTCCAGCAGCATGTGTGAGTCTGCGGACAGGGCCAGGGTGTGCCCGGTGCGGGGCTCAACGGTCAACGAGGAGAGATTGCGCATATCCAGAGACTTGCTCTCGACCTTTTGCTTCTCACCTTTCAAGACGTCGCTACCATCGCTTTCCCAAGTGAATATCGCAGCGGGGCGCTCTTCCCCCAGCAGCAATTGCTGGCGACGCGGATCCCAGGCAGTGCCCTCGAACGCTTTATTCTTGTTATCGGAAGGACCGAGGTCATACTCCCGAAAATCAGCGATGTTCAGGGTGGTGGTTTCCGGCGTGACCTTGACGATAGTCAGGTGATGCTGGCGCTCATCGCTGATAGCCATGAAGCCATTCTCCATCACCGCAACCGCCTCAGGATTACTCCACCCCACCAGCGGGATCTTGCGAAGCACATCGCCCTTGAGGGTCAATTCAACCAGAAACGGATGCTTGCCCATGACCGCAAAGAGTGTTTTGGTCACCGGGTTATAAGACACATCCGACGCTTCATCGTCCTCCATGCCAGGAAGCGGTTTGGCGTCGATGTCGACGACGTAGTCAGGCAGCCAGACACTGGCTTTGCGATCGGCAAGACTCTGAAAGCGCTCACCCAGCCACAGCCGACCACGATCATCCCAATGCATTACATGGGCAACGACGCCGCCAATCACCACAACCAGCAACAGCCAGACGTACCAGCGCGGGCGAGGTAGGCGACGTGACGTTTTGGTCGACGATGAAGGGTTGGTCATGAGCGTTCCCGAGTATGGATAACATCCGATGGCACAGTGCCCCAAGCGGGGAACTGGAGGCCGGATTATCCAGATCAATTGTGAAAAAAACGCCAATTGTTCAATTCAGGCGGTAAAAAACATAAAAACCGCCTGCGATGCGCATCGCAGACGGCTTTTAGTCACGCTTTGGTAATCAGCGAACGCTACTTTCGAAGGCTTTCTGACCAACCAGCTCAATCACCAGCTCATCGCCAGCCAACAGCGGGCCAACGCCTGCCGGAGTGCCGGTCATGATGACGTCACCGGCCTGTAGCGAGAAGCAGGCTGCCATGTGCTGAATCACTGGCACGATAGGGTTGAGCATATCGCGGCTGTTACCGTCCTGGCGGACTTCGCCATTGATGGTCAAGCGAATGCCGATGTCTGTCAGGTCGGAGAAGGTTTCAGCCGGTACGAACGGAGCGATAACAGCGGCACCGTCGAAAGACTTGGCTTCTTCCCATGGATAGCCCTTGTCGCGCAGCTTGGTCTGAAGATCCCGCAGGGTCAGGTCCAGGCCGGGAGCAAAACCGGAAATCGCGTCCAGCACTTCTTCGCGGGTCGGGTTCTTGGTCAACGGCTTGCCGATCAGCACGACAATTTCAGCTTCGTAGTGCACTGCGCCACGATCGGCCGGGATGGTGAAACCACCTTCCAGCGCAACAACGGCGCTGCCTGGCTTGATGAACAGCAGTGGCTCGGTAGGCACGGCGTTGTTCAGTTCCTTGGCGTGCTCGGCGTAGTTGCGACCTACGCAAACCGCCTTGCCCATAGGAAAGTGGATACTCGTTCCGTCGACATACTTATGCTGATAGCTCATGGCGGCTCCTTGGTCTCGTTGTGGTCACGCCACTATAAATAGTGACGGCCAATTAAACAGCGAAGATTTTTCCGGGGTTCATTATGCCGTTCGGATCGAATGCCGCCTTGATGGCTTTCATGTATTCGATTTCCACCGGCGAGCGGCTGTACGTCAGGTAATCACGCTTGGTCATGCCTACACCATGCTCGGCGGAAATCGAGCCGTTGTATTTCTGAACGGTTTCGAACACCCATTTGTTGACCCTGGCGCACTTGACGAAGAACTCTTCCTTGTCGAGGGCCTCAGGCTTGAGGATGTTCAGGTGCAGGTTGCCATCGCCGATATGGCCGTACCAGAGCACCTCGAAATCGGGGTAGTGCTCGGCAACGATCGCATCGATTTCACCCAGGAACGCCGGCACTTTCGACACAGTCACCGAGATGTCGTTCTTGTAGGGCGTGAAGTGGGAAATGGTTTCGGAGATGTATTCGCGCAGCTTCCACAGGTTTTTCAGTTGCTGCTCGCTCTGGCTCATCACGCCATCCAGCACCCAGCCCTGCTCGACACAATGCTCGAACGTCGCCAATGCTTCATTGGCCAGATCTTCGGTGGTGGCCTCGAATTCCAGCAGCACATAGAACGGGCAAGGCGTATCGAAGGGCGACGGCACATCACCGCGTGCCATGACGCGAGCGAACGACTTGTCAGAGAAGAATTCGAACGCCGTCAGGTCCAGCTTGCCGTGAAAGGCGTGCAGCACCGGCATGATCGAGTTGAAATCGGTAGTGCCCAGCACCATCGCCGTCAGGTTCTTGGGCGCGCGATCAAGGCGCATGGTGGCTTCGACGACAAAGCCCAGCGTGCCTTCAGCTCCGATGAACAACTGGCGCATGTCGTAGCCGGTCGCGTTCTTGATCAGGTCCTTGTTCAACTCAAGGATGTCGCCCTTGCCAGTCACCACTTTCAGGCCAGCGACCCAATTGCGGGTCATGCCGTAGCGAATAACCTTGATCCCGCCAGCATTGGTGCCGATATTGCCGCCAATCTGGCTGGAACCCGACGATGCAAAATCCACCGGATAGTAAAGGCCGTTTTCTTCCGCCAGGTTCTGCAGTTGCCGGGTGATGACGCCCGGCTGGACGCGAGCTGTGCGCTCGGTGACGTTCAGTTCCAACACCTGATTCATGTAATCGAACGAAACCACCACTTCCCCATTGGCCGCGACCGCTGCCGCAGACAGCCCGGTTCTGCCGCCAGACGGGACCAGCGCGACCTTGTGTTCATTGGCCCACAGGACGATGGCCTGAACCTGCTCGATGGTCTTGGGAAAGACGATGGCAACGGGCGCAGGTGTGAATTGTTTGGTCCAGTCCTTGCCGTAAGTCTCAAGGGATGCGGCATCGGTCAGCACTTTTCCAGGCTCAACCAGGGTCTTCAGTTCATCTACCAGCGCAGAATGGATCATCGACAGAACTCTCGAACAATTCATGGTCATCCTGAGAACGCTTCACGTCCAGGAATGGGGTTTCGCGGGGTGCATATGCTAGCATACGCCCCCCGCCAATCGAGCTGACGGCCCGATTCGCGACCGCTTCACTTACTGCCAAATTTCTCCGGGACACAGGTTAAAGCAGATGAGCAAGACTTCCCTCGACAAGAGCAAGATCAAGTTCCTTCTTCTCGAAGGCGTCCATCAATCCGCTGTGGATGTCCTCAAGGCAGCCGGTTATACCAGCATCGAGTACCACACCAAGTCTCTGCCGGAAGCCGAACTGAAAGAAAAGATCGCCGACGCTCACTTCATCGGCATCCGGTCTCGCACCCAACTGACTGAAGAAATGTTCGATCACGCGAAGAAACTGGTCGCGGTCGGCTGCTTCTGCATCGGTACCAATCAGGTTGATCTGGACGCGGCCCGCGAGCGCGGTATTGCAGTGTTCAACGCGCCGTACTCCAACACTCGCTCGGTCGCCGAACTGGTGCTGGCAGAAGCGATCCTGCTGCTGCGCGGCATCCCGGAGAAGAATGCATCCTGCCACCGTGGCGGCTGGATCAAAAGCGCTGCCAACTCTTTCGAGATCCGTGGCAAAAAACTGGGCATCGTCGGCTACGGTTCGATCGGTACTCAGCTGTCCGTATTGGCTGAGAGCCTCGGCATGCAGGTGTTCTTCTTCGACCCGCTGACCAAGCTGCCACTGGGCAACGCGACTCAGGTCACCAGCCTGACCGAACTGCTGGGTATGGCTGACATCGTTTCGCTGCACGTGCCTGAGCTGCCGTCCACCCAGTGGATGATTGGCGAGAAAGAAATCCGTGCGATGAAGAAGGGCAGCATCCTGATCAACGCCGCTCGCGGTACGGTCGTTGAACTGGACGCCCTGGCGGACGCCATCAAGGACAAGCACCTGATCGGTGCGGCTATCGACGTGTTCCCGGTTGAGCCTCGCTCCAACGATGACATCTTCGAAAGCCCGCTGCGCGGCCTCGACAACGTGATCCTGACCCCGCACATCGGTGGTTCCACCGCCGAAGCTCAGGCCAACATCGGTCTGGAAGTGGCTGAGAAGCTGGTCAAATACAGCGACAACGGTACGTCGGTGTCTTCGGTCAACTTCCCTGAAGTGGCCCTGCCTGCTCACCCTGGCAAGCACCGCCTGCTGCACATCCACGAGAACATCCCGGGCGTGCTGATGGAGATCAACAAGGTCTTCGCCGAAAACGGTATCAACATTTCCGGTCAGTTCCTGCAGACCAACGAGAAAGTCGGTTACGTGGTTATCGATGTCGATGCCGAGTATTCCGATCTGGCTCAAGAAAAGCTGCAACACGTCAAAGGTACGATCCGTAGCCGCGTGTTGTTCTAAGCGGTTCTGGCTCAACAAAAAGGAGACCTTCGGGTCTCCTTTTTTGTGTCCGTGATTTCTGCACCAGCTTATGACCTGTAGGAGCGCGCTTGCCCGCGATTCGGTCTGTCAGTCGATGAATGTATCGACAGTACAGACGCCATCG